>DASWNX010000034.1 GCA_036399055.1 Jatrophihabitans sp. | reverse complement strand
TGACCGCGGCCCGCGCCCTGGACCTCCGGCGTCCGCTCGAGCCGTCGCCCGCGACCGCCGCGGTGGTCGACCTGCTGCGCAGCAACGGGGTCGAGGGGCCCGGTCCCGACCGACACCTCTCGCCCGAGATCGAAGCCACCGTCAACCTCGTCCGCGACGGTCAGGTCCTGGCTGCCGTCGAAGCCGTGATCGGAGAGCTGCAATGACCGTCCATGAAACCGACAACCCACGACTGCCGATCCGCGCCGGCCGCGGCAGCGAGCTGACCGCGCGCTCGTGGCAGACCGAGGCGCCGCTGCGGATGCTGATGAACAACCTGGACCCCGAGAACGCCGAGAACCCCGCCGAGCTCGTCGTGTACGGCGGGACCGGGAAGGCGGCGCGGAACTGGGAGTCCTACGACGCGCTCGTCCGCACCCTGACCACGCTCGCCGACGACGAGACCATGCTCGTGCAGAGCGGCAAGCCGGTCGGCGTGCTGCGCACCGACGAGTGGGCACCGCGCGTCCTGATCGCGAACTCCAACCTGGTGGGCGACTGGGCCAACTGGGAGGAGTTCCGCCGGTTGGAGCAGCTCGGGCTGACCATGTACGGCCAGATGACGGCCGGGTCCTGGATCTACATCGGCACCCAGGGCATCCTGCAGGGCACCTACGAGACGTTCTCGGCGGTCGCGGCCAAGAAGTTCAACGGCACCCTGGCCGGCACCATCACCCTGACCGCCGGCCTGGGCGGGATGGGCGGCGCGCAGCCGCTGGCGGTCACCATGAACGACGGCGTCGCGATCTGCATCGAGTGCGACCCCTCCCGGATCGCGCGCCGGATCGAGCACCGGTACCTCGACGTGCAGGCCGACTCGATGCAGCACGCGCTGGAGCTGGCCGTCGAGGCCCGCGACGCGCGCCGGCCGCTGTCGATCGGGCTGCTCGGCAACGCCGCGTCGCTGGTGCCGCAGCTGCTGGCCAACGGCGCCCCGATCGACATCGTGACCGACCAGACCTCGGCGCACGACCCGCTGGCCTACCTGCCGATCGGCGTCGAGTTCGAGGACATGAAGGAGTACGCCGCGCGCAAGCCGGAGGAGTTCACCGGCCGGGCCCGGGCCTCGATGGCCCGCCATGTCGAGGCGATGGTGGGTTTCGCCGACGCCGGCGCCGAGGTCTTCGACTACGGCAACTCCATCCGCGGCGAGGCGCAGCTGGCCGGCTACTCCCGCGCCTTCGCGTTTCCCGGCTTCGTCCCGGCCTACATCCGCCCGCTGTTCGCCGAGGGCAAGGGCCCGTTCCGGTGGGCGGCGCTGTCCGGTGACCCCAAGGACATCGCCCGCACCGACAAGGCCGTGCTCGAGCTGTTCCCCGAGAACGAGTCGCTGCACCGGTGGATCAAGATGGCGCAGGAGCGGGTGCACTTTCAGGGCCTGCCGGCCCGGATCTGCTGGCTCGGCTACGGCGAGCGGGACAAGGCCGGCCTGGCCTTCAACGACCTGGTGGCCCGCGGCGAGGTGAGCGCGCCGATCGTGATCGGCCGCGACCACCTGGACGCGGGTTCGGTGGCCTCGCCCTACCGCGAGACCGAGGCGATGGCCGACGGCTCGGACGCGATCGCGGACTGGCCGCTGCTCAACGCCCTGGTCAACGCCTCCAGCGGGGCGACCTGGGTCTCGATCCACCACGGCGGCGGCGTGGGCATGGGCCGTTCCATCCACGCCGGCCAGGTCAGCGTGGCCGACGGAACGCCGCTGGCGGCCCAGAAGCTGGCGCGGGTGCTCAGCAACGACCCCGGCATGGGCGTGATCAGGCACGTCGACGCCGGCTACCCGCGCGCCGACGAGGTCGCCGCCGAGCGCGGGGTGCGGGTCCCGATGCGGGAGCAGTAGGCCTTTTCGGCGACCTGGCGCGCGACCGCGCAGGGTTGGTTAGTCTCGGGCCGTCCCGCGTTAGCCGCGCCTGCGCCGGCTTTCGCGCGCCTGTCGTCGGAGGGAGAGGGGCTTGGCTATGAATAACTGGCACTGGGGTTAAACGCGCTCCACAAGTGGGTGCCCGGGACGGCTGAGACTGTCTCGGGCACCTTTTTATGCATGGCTTTCAGATGTGACCCCCGTGTCCCCCTCTGCGAGATGACACCGCACAGCTCCGCTGGCGCCAGGGTCCGGGTGCCGCGTCCTGCCGACCCTTGCCGCTGTTGGTAGACCTCATGATCACAATTACCGGCGTGTAGTTCTGAGAACCGGGGCATGGGATGGTTCGGCTACCTCTACCTTTCGGTAGACGCCAGGCGCCGCTTGGCGAGGCCGCAGTCACGCAGCCGTTTCCCACCGAGAGGGGCCGATAACGCAGTGGTTGACTCAGCCTCCGGACATGTGCCCATCGCCGAGCTCGTCCGTCAGAAGCTCGCCACCGGCTTGACCCTGCGCCAGCTTGAGCAGCGCTCCGGCGGCTCGGTGCCTTATCAGACGTTCGGCAAGATCAGCAAGGGCGAGGTGCGGGGTTGGCCGAAGTCTCGTGAGGTCATCGAAGGCACCGCGAGCGCTCTGGGCGTGGACGCCCGGGAGGTGGTGCTGAGCTACGCCACCCAGTTCCAGATCGACGTCTCAGAGGACCGATCGCTGCTGGCCTCGATGCTGCCGGCCTCCACCGGGACGCTGACGATCGAGCAGGCGCAAGCGGTGGCAGAGCTCATTCGCGCGTTCACCGCGCCTGCGGCCGTGCCTGCGCCGACGCCGATCGACATCTCCACGTTCAGCACCGCCGAGCGGCGCCAAGTCACCGGCCTGGTCTCCGAGCTGGGAGACCGGACCCAGGCGGCGCAGGCCGAGGGGCTCGCCGGCTTCGCGGCGGTCCTGGCCTTAGTCCAAAGCACGCTGGCATCAGCCGTTCAAGGATTAGAAGGCAGCTAGCCACGGCAGGTGGCCGGCCGGGAGGTAGGACAGCTAGTCCTGCCCCTGCTACCAGTTCCGGGTGATGCCGGCCGCGTCGCGCCGGCCCATCAGGTCAGACATCGCCTCGATCAGCAGGCCCTCCAGCTCGGCGTCGGCTGTGGTCGCGCAGCCCAGCGCCGCGCGCACCCCGGCAGCGGCCAGGTCCTTGCGGAACCCGGTGGCCAAGAACGGCCCGCCCTCAGGCAGGCCGACCGGGATCAGCACCAGAATCTGCCGGGAGCCGTAACGGCCCAGCAGGTCCGAGGGTTGCAGACCCGACTCGATGGTCTGCAGAATGCGCACCTCCTGACCCGCCTCATCCGGATCGATCATGAACAGGGCGACGGAACCGTACACGTCATGCAGCCTCTGCTGAGCCTGCACCATCCACGCCTCTTCGGACCACAGGCCCGTGACGGAATCGAACGATTCGGTGACGTCGACGGCGTGACGGAGCGAGGCGAGGTGCAAGCCGTACAGCAGCACCAACGCGCCCACCGCGAGCAGCGGGTGCCAGTAGAGCATGGCCAAACCCACTACTGCACCCAATCCCTGGGTGCTGACCTCGATCAAATGCAGGCGCGGGTCCAGGAACATCCGCAACCCGTTGCGGCCCCCCGAGATGTAGTACAGCGCCGCGACGTATCCAACGTTCAGCAGGCAGACAGTGGGCACTGCTAGCGCGACGCCACTTGGCCCTGGGACGTGGCTCACCACAAAGGCCGCAGCCAGATATGCGCTGGCCAACCCCGCAATGCTGACGGCGTATTTGACCGGCCGGCCACCCTGATGCACCTTCCGCGACGGCCACTCACCAAGTGCGGCGATTATTACGAGCGCCGCTACGAGCGGCAACGGGAGCACCACTGCTCCCGCGAAAGTCCAGATGCCGGTCATATCGGGAACGCGGTCAAGAGTAACGGCGCGTCGTAGCCGCTCTACTCGCCTTAAAGAGGTCGAATAAGCGAGACTCAGCAATACCAAGAGCGCGAAGTACTCAATCGCAAGGGTCATTTTCGCGCGCCTGTCGTCGGACGGGAGGAGGGGTTTCGTTATGAATAGCTGGCACTGGGGTTAAACAAGCTCGCAGAAACGGGGTGCCCGGGACAGCTGACACTGTCTCGGGCCTCCTGCTGAGCTTCGGTCATCAAGCCTGGACGGCGGGGTTTCATCATGAACAACTGGCACTGGCCGGTCGCCTAAGTGCACCGCAAAAAGACGGGGTGCCCGGCTGCGATCCGAGGGAACGCGGACGCGCACTCCAACTGTCGGAGGGGGTGTTATTGATGCTGCGTCACTGGGACTGGTCGTAAACCTACGTACACGATCCGTGGCAGGGCGCGGCTCACAAGGCCGCGCCCTGCCGCCGATCAAGCCGCTTCTCATCGCAATCCCCCCGTACCGACCGTCACAGACCGTACCCGTCATACTCGGATCTGTCACCACTAGTTGACACTCCAGCGTGGCAGTACACACGTACCTTCTGTCTGACGCGCTCAGATGCGCTTCGCTCGGATGGTGCAGCATGGGGGTTTCGCCTTTGCGGCGTAGGGCGAACGGGGTGTGTTGTCTCGACTAGCGCCGCCTGGGACCGTTACTGAACTGACCGGCCGTCAGGGCCAGGACATGGGTCGGGTTGACCAGCAGCGCGAGTGCTCGTCGGAGTATGCCAGGTTGCGTTTCGCCAAACCCGGCATTGCCCAAATCCAGTTAGGACTTATCCCGGTCTCAATTGTCCCGAGAGGCTGATGGCGGGGAGAGCTTGAACAGGCTCGAAGCGCCCGGAGCAGCCAATTCAGACAAACTTCCGGGTGCCGTAGCAGCAAGGCCAAGGCTACTTTGGGAAGTACAGGGGTGTAATTATAGACAGTTCGCCTATAGAGGGAGCCCCAAACTTCAGGCCCGCCTATTACTCAGACAGTCAACCGCTATTTCCTGCGGAACGGGGCGGTTACCAACTGGGGCAATTAAATGGCGGAGTCCTTTAACCTCTTCCCTCTAGACGATTGCCTAAAAGCGCTGACGAGGTCACCGCCGAGCGCGGATGCGAGGCCAGGACCGCGACTGAGCAGTGAGACGTTCGGCGAATCGCCCGTGCACTCGGGCAGGGGTTGTTAATCTCGGCCGTCCCCGCCTAACCGCACCTGCGCCGGGCTCGCCGAGCGAAGCTGGCAGCGCTGAGGAGAACACCACGTGCTGCCCACTGCCCTACCGTTCACCCCTGCCGACGCGGATCGCTGGATTCGCGCCGGGCTGCCCCGCTGGGTCACCAGCGTCGCGCTCCCCTCGCTGTGGGCGCTGGCGGTCGTGGTGGCGGTGGTCAACGACACCGCCCGGTGCACGCCGCAGGATCCGTCTATCTGCGGGCCCGACTCCACCTTCGCCCTGTGGGTCGTGGTGTGCCTGGCGACGCCGGTGCTGCTGTGGTGGATGCCGGTTTTCGGCTGCCTGGCAGGGGTGGCCTTCGCGCTCGCCGAGCTTCGCTACGACGACGTGACTGGCGCCCGTTGGGCGTTCGGGCTGCATGGCCTGCTGTGCGCGCTGGTCGCGGTGCGGTTGGCGCACGGCGCGGCCGAGCAGCGGCGGATCGCGGCTGCGGCCTCGGGCGGCCTGCGGGCCACGGCCGGCAGCGTCGCGGGTGCGTCGAAGGATGCCCGTCACCTGAGCGCCGGGCAGCTGGCCCTCGCCGGCGCGCTGGTGCTGGTGGGCATCGGACTTTTCTCCTGGTACGGCCACGAGGTGGCCACCGAGCAGGCTCATCTGGACCGTGCCGTCCGGGTCCAGGCCAGCATCACCGAGGTCCAGCGCGATGAGCACATCAAGCTCGAGGTCAACAGCTCCGCTGTCGAGGCCGGCGAGCTCACGATCGACCTGATCGACACTGCGCCTTATCCGTTGCACTCGAGCACCCCGTTGCTGCTGGACCCCGAGGACCCGCGCTGGGTCCGGCTGGTGGCCGAGCCGCGGGATTCGACCGGCTGGCAGAGCGCCGGCGCGGGCTGCTTCCTGCTGGCGTTCTTCTCGCTGCTGCACAACTGGCGGTGGCGCCGTGGCCTGGCAGCGTTGCGCTCGGGCGATCACCCCGTGCTGCGGGTCAGGACTTGCCTGGACGAGAGGGGCCACGCCCTGATCCTTCCCGCCCTGGGCAGCGCTTACGCACGGGCCGCCGAGCGCCCCATCGCCAGCTTGGCGCTGTCTGCGGCGCTGCCCCCGCCCAAGCACGCGGCTGCCGGCGCCAACGTCGAGAGCGAGGCGGGTGAAGTCCTCGGGTCCGCTGAGCGGCTTATGCCACAGCTGTGGATCGTCGAGGACGCCGTGCTGCTCGGCTCGCTGCACGACGGCGGGATCGCATCGCTGATCACCGCTGACGCGGTGCTGCTGCCCGCGGCTCGGCTGCGCGTCGGACGGGCGCGTCAGCGCCCGCCGCGCCGACCGGGCGGCGACCACAGCGGCGGCAGCGGATCGGGCGATGACAGCGGCGGCGGCGACGGCGGCGGCGACGGAGGCGGCGGCGGTGACGGAGGCGGCGGCGGTGACGGAGGCGGTGGAGGCGGCGGCGACTGAGTTGCCGGACGCCGGTCCCCGGCGATGCGCTCAGTCTCTGGCGGCGGCTCCGCCGGGCAGGACGACCAGCGGCTCGACGGCCGCGGCCGCCAGGTCAGGCGGCACCATGTGGCCGCCGGCGAACTCGCGGTAGTCGACCTGGTAGCCCTCGGCCCGCAGTTGGCCGACGATCCGCCGGCTGCAGCGCTGAATCGGCAGCACCGTGTCGGCGTCGCCGTGGGAGATGAAGACCGCCGGCTTGCCGCTGCGTCGACCGGGCGCCACGAAGCCCGGCGAGAAGGCCAGTATCCGGTTGAACAGCTCGCCGTTGATCAGGCCGACGGACAGCGCGTAGGAGGCGCCGTCGGAGAACCCGGCCACCGCGATGCGGGCCGGGTCAACCTCGAAGTGCTCGAACACCTGGCTCAGCAGCCGATCCAGCATCGCGATGTCCGGGCCGAACCCGCCGCCGACGATGTCCCAACTGCGCTCCCGCGACTTCGGCGCCAGCACCAGGAAGCGGCCGCGCTCAGCCTGCTCGCGCAGGACCGGGAGCACCCGCTGCGGATGGGAGGTGGCGCCGTGCAGCAGCACCGCCAACGGCAGCGCGGCGCTGGTCGCACCCGGGGGCACGAACAGCGCTGACTCCTGGCCACGGCCATCTGACAACAGGTGCAGGCCAGGAGGCAGCGGCGCATCGGTGGGCTGACCCGGCCGAGCTGACAGCGCTCCGACCTGCCAGCCGAGCTGGGCCTGCGGGGAGAAGACAGCGTTCACATCGTCCTCTGATGGGTAGCGGGCGCCTGGGCTCGATCCAATCCCCACCGCCTCTCATCCTAGGACCGGATCTGCCGGTGACGCTCGTGCTGAGCGGGACCTCTGACTGCCCTTCCAGGAGCCCGCGCGACGCCCTTCGCCGCGCCTGCTGGTTTGACTGCCGCTCAGGAGTGCGAGGATGATCCACTTAACGGGTCAAACACGATCCCGTGCCCACTCAAGGAGCACCTATCGTGACCGACAATCCCCCCGGTTCCTACGGTTCCAGCTCGTACGGCTCCATGCCGCCCTCAGCCCCCCAGGCCCAGCCCGCGCGGCCGGTCGGCGGCAGCGGCATGGCAACGACGGCGCTGGTGCTCGGCGTCCTGGCTGTGATCACTTCTTTCACCGTCCTCGGCGGTGTCCTGCTGGGCCTGCTCGCGGTGATTCTCGGCTTCATCGGCCTGCGCAAGGCCCGTCGCGGCCTGGCCACCGGCCGCGGCCGGGCGATCGCGGGCATCATCCTCGGCCTGCTCGGCATCGCGATCTCGGTCGCGCTGATCGCGATCGGGGTCAGCTTGCTCAACTCCGATGAGGCCCAGAACCTGCAGGACTGCCTCCGAGACGCCGGCACCAACCAGAGCCAGGTGCAGCAGTGCGAGGACGAGTTCCGCGACCAGGTCACCAACAACCCGTAGGCCATTGCGCCTCAGCGCAGTTGGCTGCCGACGCTCTGTACCAAGATGGGCATATGAGCCTGCATCTCGCGACGACGCCGGCAGCCAACGCGCTGCTGGCTCAGGACCCACTGGCACTGCTCGTCGGCATGCTGCTGGACCAGCAGATCCCGATGGAGAAGGCATTCACCTCGCCCCAGGTGCTCGCCGAGCGGCTCGGGGTTCCTCGGCTGGACGCGGCTCTGATCGCCGACTACGACGCTGTGGAGTTCGAGGAGCTGTTCCGGCGGGTGCCGGCGCTGCACCGCTTTCCGGCCGCGATGGCCAAGCGGGTGCAGGACCTGTGCCGGGCGCTGGTCGAGCAGTATGACGGCGACACCGCCTCGGTGTGGACCACCGCCGCCGACGGCCCGGAGCTGGTCAAGCGGATCGCCGGCCTGCCCGGCTTCGGCCAGCAGAAGGCCCGGATCTTCACCGCCCTGCTCGGCAAGCAGTTCGGGGTCCGGCCGGTCGGCTGGGACACCGCGGCAGCTGCCTACGGGGAGACGGGTGCCTTCCGGTCGGTCGCCGACGTGGTCGACGGCGAGTCGCTGAAGAAGGTCCGCGACTTCAAGAAGCAGGCCAAGGCCGCGGCCAAGGCCGGTTCGTGAGCCTGCTGCTGAGCGGGATCGGGCTGCTGGCGACCCAGGACCCTGAACTCGGCGAGATCTCCAACGCCGCGCTGGTGATCGAGGACGGGCTGCTGGCCTGGATCGGCCCGGCCGCCCAGGCGCCGGCCGCCGACACCGCTCTCGACCTGGGCGGGCGTTGCCTCCTGCCGGGATTCGTCGACTCACACGCGCACCTGGTGTTCGCCGGCGACCGCGCCGAGGAGTTCGCCGCCCGGATGACCGGCCAGCCCTATACGGCAGGCGGCATCCGGTCCACGGTGGCCGCGACCCGGGCGGCGACCGATGAGCAGTTGCGGGCCAACCTGGCCCGGCTGGCGGCCGAGCTGCACGCCGCCGGGGTGACCACCTTCGAGTGCAAGTCCGGCTACGGCCTGGATGTGGCCACCGAGCAGCGCTCGGTGCGGCTGGCCGCCGAGCAGACGTCCGAGGTCAGCTTTCTCGGCGCCCACGTGGTGCCGGCCGGCGTCGACCGGGGCGACTACCTCGACTTGGTCTGCGGGCCCATGCTCGACGCGTGCGCGCCGCACGCCCGCTGGGTGGACGTGTTCTGCGAGCAGGGCGCCTTCGACGTGGCCGAGAGCCGGGCGGTGCTGCGGGCCGGCATGGCCGCCGGGTTGGCGCCCCGGTTGCACGCCAACCAGCTGAGCGCCGGCGGCGGCGTGGCGCTGGCCGTCGAGCTCGACGCCGCCAGCGCCGACCACTGCACCCACCTGTCAGCCTCCGACATCGACGCTCTCGCCGGCTCGTCGACGGTGGCCACGCTGCTGCCGCTGGTCGAGTTCTCCACCCGCTCGCCCTACCCAGACGCCCGCGGCCTGCTCGACGCCGGCGCGGTCGTGGCGCTGGCCACCGACTGCAACCCCGGCTCCGGGTTCTCCACCTCGATGCCGCTGGCGATCGCGCTGGCCGTCCGCGAGATGCGGATGACCCCGGCCGAGGCGGTCTACGCCGCAACCGCCGGCGGCGCCCAGGCGCTGCGCCGCGACGACATCGGCCGGCTGGCGGTAGGCATGCGAGCAGACCTGGTGGCGCTGGACGCCCCGAGCTACCTGCACCTGGCCTACCGGCCGGGCGTGCCGCTGATCCGGCAGGTCTGGATCGGCGGCACGGCTTGGTCTGGCGAGGGCTGCCAGGAGTAGTCGAAGGATCTCAGCGCGCTGCCGGCCTTGGCGGGGAGCGCTGAGGTCGAGACGGTCACCGTTCCCGGACTGCGTAGGTCAGGTGGGTCACCCGCTGCGTCGGCTCCGAGCGGATCTGCTCCAGGGCCACGCGGCTCGCGTCCACGCCCTCGAACAGGCGGATCCCGGAACCGAACAGCACGGGTGAGAGCGCGATCGTGAACTCATCGACCAGGCCGGCGTTGAGGTATTGCAGGATCGTCGCGCCGCCGCCGGCGATGCGGACGTCCCGGTCGCCGGCGGCCTCGCGGGCCTGGCGCAGCGCGGACTCGATGCCGTCGTTGACGAAGTGGAACGTGGTGCCGCCCGGCCGCTGCCAGGGGTCGCGCTTGGAATGCGTCACGACGAAGACCGGCGTGTGGAACGGCGCCTCCTCCGGCCACATCTGCTCGCCGGCGTCGAACATGCGCTTGCCCATCACGCACGCGCCGGTGCGCAGATGCGTCTCCCGCACGATGTCGTTGTCGCGCCCCTCCTCGCCGCCTTCGCCGAGCTTGAGGTTCTCCCGGAAGAACCGCTGCGAGAAGACCCACTGCTGCAGTTCCATCCACTGCTGCCCCATCAACTCCCCGAGGGACCCGGGCGCGATGAACCCGTCCAGCGACATCGTCACGCTGAAGAAGACCTTTCCGGTCATCAGCCCTCAGCTGTCTTGCGAACGAGTTCGATGACGTAGGCAGCCAGGTTGCCCAGGGTCTGCTGGGCGCCCTCGATCGCGTGGTACTTCTCGACCGCCTCGTCGCGCAGCTGCTTGGTGGGGAACACCGTGCGCATCTGGATCCGGGTCGCCGCTCCGTCGGCCGCGAACGTCAAGACCGACTCGAAGGCGTTCGGGTCGCCGCGGGACTCACCGTGCAGCATCGCGATCCGCTCCAGTGGGGTGATCTCGGTCCAGGTGATCCACTCCTGGTAGTCCGTCCCGTCCGGTCCGTGCATCACGAAGTCCCACGCCCCGCCGACGCCGAACTCGAACGCCCGCGTGGTGGTGGTGAACCCCTCCGGCCCCCACCACCGCGACAGGTGCCGCACCTCGGTGAACGCCTTGAACACCAACTCGCGCGGGGCGCTGATGGCTCGGGAGATCACGATCTCGCGGTCGGCCGTCGCGGACCGCGCCGGCGCTTGTCGTCCTGTCGCGCTCATCAGCTACTCCTTCTGCCTTGCCTGCTTGAGGTCCTGCACGTACTCGTCCAGCCGGTCGAAACTCTGGTTCCAGAACCGCTCGAACCCGTCGGTCCACTCGTGAATCGGTCGCAGCCCGCGGGCGTCAAGGCCATACAGGCGTTGCTTGCCTGCCTTGCGGTCCCGCACCAGTCCGACCTCCCGGAGCACCCGCAAGTGCTTGGACGCCCCCGGCTGGGTCATCCCCAGCTCCTTGGCCAACTCGGTGACTGGCCACTCACCCGCCCGAAGCAGCACCAGGATCTGCCGGCGCTGCGGCTCGGCGATCGCGTTGAAGACGTCCGACGTCGTCGCTGCGCGTGCCATGGCGCAATCATATTCCCATATCGGCACGCGTCAAGCCGGATAGGCGTGGTCTGGGCTGTTCGATGAACTAAGGAGTCTCAGGCGAACCGGCGAGCGATCCCCTCGGCCCGGGCCAGCAGTCGCCGTAGGTCAGGTCACCGCCACGAGATCGGCCTGAACCAGCTCGCCGTCTTCGATGAGCAGCAGGCCGACGGTGCCTCGGGGTTGGCGGCGCTTGTCTGTGGGTGAGCCGGGATTGAAGATCCGCTGACCGTCGTGCACCTCGTTCAGCGGAATGTGCGAGTGCCCGAACACCACCAGCTTGGCGTCGGGAAACCGGCGCCGCAGCCGGGCCGGCCGGCCGGCCCTCGCGCCGCTGTCGTGGACCATCGCCACCGGCAGGCCGGCCAGCTCCAGCTCCAGGGTGTCCGGGGCGCCCCAATCGGCCACGTCCGGGCCGTCGTTGTTGCCGCGCACCGCGTGCACCGGCGCCCACGCCGACAGCTCGTCGAGCACGACCGGGGTGCAGACGTCACCGGCGTGCAGGATCACCTCGACGTGCTCCAGCAGCCGCGCGACCGGCGGCGGGCAGGACTTCCAGTACCGGGGCGCGTGGGTGTCAGACAGCACGGCCACCCTCATGCCCACCAGCCTCGCACAGCGCAGCCGGGGGCCACAGCGCAGCCAAGCCCGCAGCCGCAGCCGGGACCACAGCCGCCGCCGGGACCCGCAGGGCAGACTGACGGCCGTGGACGACACCGATCACCCCCTGACCGGCGCCGCCGTCATCCGGCGCCGCTACGGCAGCGACGAGTCCCAGTACGGCCAGTTGCACCTGCCTGCGGGCGGCCGGCGGCCGGGCACCGTGATCGTGATCCACGGCGGGTTCTGGAAGGCCCAGTACGGCGCAGATCTCGGCGCGCCGCTGGCCGCGGACCTCGCCGCCCGGGGTTGGGCCGCCTGGAACCTGGAGTACCGCCGGGTCGGCAACGGCGGTGGCTGGCCGAACACGATGGCCGACGTGGCGGCTGGGATCGACCTGTTGGCCGAGCTGGGCCTCGACCTCGGCCGGGTGGTGGCGATCGGGCACTCCGCCGGCGGGCACTTGGCCACCTGGGCCGCCGGGCGGCCGAAGCTGCCGGACACCGCCGTCGGTGGCGCTCCCCTCGTCAGGCTGACCGGGGTGATCGCGCAGGCCGGGGTGCTTGACCTGGTCCAGGGTGCTGCTGACGGCCTGGGCAGCATGGCCGTGCCCGCGCTGCTCGGCGGTATGCCGGACGAGGTTCCCGAGCGCTACCGGCTGGCCAGCCCGCGACACCAGCTGCCGCTGGGCGTCCCGGTTCGCTGCGTGCACAGCCCGGACGATGACACGGTGCCGTTCTCCCAAAGCGCTGACTACGTCCAGACAGCCCGCGCGGCTGGCGACGACGCCAGCTTGATCGAGGTCACCGGCGGCCATTTCGGGGTCATCGATCCGGCCTCGGCCGCCTGGCAGGCGATCCTGGGCCTGCTGCCGGACCTGCTTGCCGGTTGACCAGCGACTCTTCGCACCGAACCCGCCACGCGTCGGACGTCTCAGCCGGCGGCGCCGGTAGCCGGTCGCGGGCCGCTACTGATCCGCCAGCGGCAGCCCTGTTGACAAAAGGGCCACCGGGACGATTCCGTCTGAACGGACGGCAGGTTACCGTAGGGTAACTACCCGCGAAGCTCGAAGGACGTGGCATGGTCACCGAGGCATTTGTTTACGACGCGATTCGCACCCCGCGAGGCAGGGGCAAGCAGAGCGGATCGCTGCACGAGGTCAAACCGATCTCGCTGGTGGTCGGCCTGATCGAGGAGATCCAGCGGCGCAACCCCGGCCTGGACCCGGCCCGGATCGAGGACGTGATCCTCGGCGTGGTGTCTCCGATCGGCGATCAGGGCTCGGTGATCGCCCGCACCGCCGCGTTGGCCGCCGGCCTGACCACCTCAGGCGCGGGCATCCAGGTCAACCGGTTCTGCGCCTCGGGACTCGAGGCGGTCAACCTGGCCGCCCAGAAGGTCCGTTCCGGCTGGGAGGACCTGCTGCTGGCCGGCGGTGTCGAGTCGATGTCGCGGGTGCCGATGGGCTCTGACGGCGGCGCCTGGGCGGCGGACCCCGAGACCTCCTACGCCACCAGCTTCGTCCCCCAGGGCATCAGCGCCGACCTGATCGCGACCATCGAGGGCTTCAGCCGCGAGGACGTCGACACCTTCGCCGCGGACTCCCAGACCAAGGCCGCCAAGGCCCAGGCCAACGGCGCCTTCAGCAGGTCGCTGATCCCGGTGCGCGACCGCAGCGGGTTGACCCTGCTCGACCACGACGAGTTCCCGCGACCCGGCACCACCGTCGAGACGCTGGGCAAGCTGCCGGCCTCGTTCGAGGCGATGGGGCAGATGGGCGGCTTCGACGCGGTCGCCCAGCAGAAGTACCACTGGGTGGAACGGATCAACCACGTGCACACCGCCGGCAACTCCTCGGGCATCGTCGACGGGGCGGCGTTGACGCTGATCGGCAGCGAGCAGGCCGGCGCCGATCTGGGCCTGACCCCTCGGGCCCGCATCGTGTCCACCGGCGTGGTGGCCCAGGAGCCGACGATCATGCTGACCGGACCGGCTCCGGCCGCCAGCAAGGCGCTGGCCAAGGCCGGCCTGAGCATCGACCAGATCGAGTTGTTCGAGGTCAACGAGGCCTTCGCCGCCGTCGTCCTGAAGTTCCTGCGTGACCTGGACGTGCCGGCTGAGAAGGTCAACGTCAACGGCGGCGCGATCGCGTTGGGCCACCCGCTGGGCGCGACCGGGACCATCATCCTCTCGACCCTGATCGACGAGCTGGAGCGCAGGGACCAGCGCTATGGCCTGGCCACCCTGTGCGTGGGCGGCGGCATGGGCGTGGCGACGATTGTGGAGCGCGTCTGATGACCGGCATGATCACGTGGGACCTCGACGCCGACGGCATCCTGACGCTGACGATGGATGACCCCGAGCAGCGCGCCAACACCATGAACGCCGCCTTCCAGGACTCCCTGGTGCAGGTCGTCGACCAGCTCTACGCCGAGCAGGACGCCATCAGCGGCGTGATCCTGACCTCGGCCAAGAACACCTTCTTCGCCGGCGGGGACCTGCGGCTGCTCAGCCAGGTCACCGACGACACCGCGGCGGAGTTCTTCGCCGCCGCCGAGAAGGTCAAGGCCGAGCTGCGCCGGCTGGAGACCTATCCCCGGCCGGTCGTGGCGGCGCTGAACGGCACCGCCCTGGGGGGCGGGCTGGAGATCGCGCTGGCCTGCCACCACCGGGTCGCGCTGGACCGCCCGGACAGCCAGTACGGCCTGCCCGAGGTAACCCTCGGCCTGATGCCCGGCGGCGGCGGGGTGGTCCGGACGGTCCGGATGCTCGGCATCGCCGACGCGCTGACCAAGCTGCTGCTCAAGGGCCAGCGGCTGCGCCCGGCCGAGGCTGTCGAGACCGGCATCGTCGATGAGCTGGCCAGCAGCCCCGAGGAGCTGCTGGCCGCCGCCCGGCGCTGGATCGCGGCCAATCCCGAGCCGGCCCAGCCGTGGGACCGCAAGGGGCACAAGATCCCCGGCGGCACCCCGGCCAACCCGTCGTTCGCGGCGATGCTGCCGGCCTTTCCCGCCAACCTGCGCAAGCAGCTCAAGGGAGCGCCGATGCCGGCGCCGCACCACATCCTGGCCGCGGCGGTGGAAGGCAGCCAGGTCGACATCGACACCGCGCTGCGGATTGAGACCCGCTACCTCACCGACCTGGCACGCGGGCAGGTCAGCAAGAACATGATCAAGGCGTTCTGGTTCGACCTGAACTCGATCAACTCCGGCGCGAGCCGGCCGGCCGGCTTCCCGCCCCGGCTGGTCAGCCGGGTCGCGGTGCTCGGCGCCGGCATGATGGGCGCCGGAATCGCCTACGTGGCGGCGCGCAACGGCATCGAGGTGGTGCTGCGCGACGTCTCGGCGGCGGCCGCCGAGAAGGGCAAGGACTACTCCCGCAAGCTGCTGGACAAGGCCGTCTCGCGCGGCAAGCTGACCAGTGACGAGCGCGATCAGGTGCTGGCCCGGATCACGCCGACCGATTCGGTGGCCGATCTGGCCGGCTGTGATCTGGTCATCGAGGCGGTGTATGAGAACCTCCGGCTCAAGCACCAGGTGCTCGCCGAGGTCGAGCCGGTGGTCGCGCCGGACGCGCTGCTCGGCTCCAACACCTCCACGCTGCCGATCACCTCGCTGGCCGAGGGCGTCACCCGGCGGCAGGACTTCATAGGCCTGCACTTCTTCTCACCGGTCGACAAGCTGCCGCTGCTGGAGATCATCCGGGGCGAGCAGACCTCTGACTCGGCGCTCGCGCGGGCCCTGGACTTCGCCCGGCAGGTCAAGAAGACCCCGATCGTCGTTCAGGACAGCCGCGGCTTCTTCACCAGCCGGGTGATCGGCACCTTCGTCAACGAGGCGCTGGCCATGCTCGGCGAGGGCGTGCACCCGGCCACCATCGAGCAGGCCACCACCCAGGCCGGCTACCCGGTCGGGGCGCTGCAGCTGGCCGACGAGCTCAACATGGAGCTGTTCGCCAAGATCCGGGACGAGAGCCGGGCGGCGCTGCAGGCCTCCGGCGGCACGTTGGCCTCCCATCCCGGCGAGGCGGTGGTGGACCGGATGCTGGCCCTGCAGCGTCCGGGCCGGCTCCGGGGCGCGGGCTTCTACGACTACGACTCCGCCGGTGAGCGGGTCGGGCTCTGGCCGGGCCTGGGCGCTGAGTTCGAAGTCCGCGGCGACCCGGCCGAGCAGGACCTGGTCGAGCTCGGAGAGCGGATGCTGTTCGCCGAGGCGCTAGAGTCCGTGCGCTGCCTGGAGGAAGGCGTGCTCACCACGGTCGCCGACGCCAACATCGGCTCGATCATGGGCATCGGCTTCCCACCCTGGACCGGGGGCGTGCTGCAGTACGTCAACGGCTACCGCGGGCGCACCGGTGACGGGGTCGCGGGATTCCTCGCCCGCGCCGAACAGCTGGCCGCGCGCTACGGCGACCGGTTCAGCCCCCCGCCGCTGCTGGTCAAGAAGGCCGAGAACGGCGAGACCTTGTGAGTTCGGGCCCGCCCGGCGCCCAGGCGCCGGCGAGCCCGGCGCCCGGCCCGCTGAACGGCATCCGCATCCTGGAGTTGCCCGCGATCGGGCCGGTGCCGTTCCTCGGCATGCTCTTGGCTGACCTGGGCGCCGAGGTGATCCGGATCGACCGGAGGACTCCGGGCGCCGATCCGCTGTCGACGTTGCTCGGGCCGGCGGGCCCGCTGGGCCGCGGTCGCAAGTCGGTGGCGGTCGATCTGCGCCAGCCGGCCGGCGCGGCGGTGGCCCTGGACCTGATGGCCGAGGTCGACGTGCTGATCGAGGGTTTTCGGCCCGGGGTGGCCGAGCGGCTCGGGATCGGACCGGCGCAGGGGCTGGCCCGCAACCCCCGGCTGGTGTACGGCCGGATGACCGGCTGGGGGCAGGAGGGGCCGCTGGCGCTGACCGCCGGTCACGACATCACCTACCTCGCGGTCTCGGGCCTGCTGCACGGGATGGGCCCGGCAGCCGGTCCGCCGATCCCGGCGGCCAACTATGTCGGTGACTTCGGCGGCGGCGCGATGTCGCTGGCGGTCGGGCTGCTGGCCGCGGTGCTCAGCGCCCGGTCCACCGGCGCCGGCCAGGTGGTCGACGCCTCGATGGTCGACGGGGCCGCCTACCTGGCGACGATGGTGCGGACCTTGCACGGCCATGGGCTGTGGCGCGACGAGCGCGAGGCCAACATCTTCGACGGCGGCGCCCCCCACTACCGCTGCTACGCCTGCTCCGACGGCCGATACGTCGCGGTGGGAGCGCTGGAGCCGAGGTTCTGGGACCTCGTGGTGCGCACCCTCGGGCTGGACCCGGACAGCACCCCGTCGCCGCTGGACCCGGCTCGCGCCGGCGAGCTGGCGGATCTGCTCGCCGGCGTCTTCGCCCGCCGGCCGCGCGATGACTGGGCGGCGTTGTTCGCCGGCCTGGACGCCTGCGTGGCGCCGGTGCTGACCCTGGCCGAGGCGCTGGACTATCCGCACAACCAGGCTCGCGGGTCCTACGTGGAGGTAGCCGGCGTGCCGGTGGCCACACCAGTCCCCCGCTTCAGCGGCACCCCGGCGACCGTGGCGGGGCCACCGCCTGAGATCGGGGCCGACACCGACGAGGTGTTGACCGCGCTGGGGTACCCGGCTGACCGGCAAGCTGAGCTGCGGGCCGCCGGCGTCATCGGCTGAGCGGGCGACCGGGCAGTCATCGGCTGAGCGAGCAGTCAGAGCAGTCAGAGCAGTCAGAGCAGTCAGCGGGAGTTCTGCGCGACCCAGTCCTGCATCCGATCCCACTGCGCCTCCAGCCAGTCCCGCTGGCCGGCCTCGTCCGCCGGAATCGTGGCCGCGCTCTGCTGCCACCAGCTGATCCGCATCGGACGCTCACCCAGCGGCAGCGCCCGCCAGATCAAGCCGGGGCTGGTGAGGGTGTCCAGGCCGGTGTGCGCCACGACCAGCACCTCAGCGTCCGGGCGGGCCTGCAGGCAGGCCAGCGCGCCGCCGGGGTACGGCGGCAGGACGTGGGTGTTGGCCTCGGCCTCCCGGGCCGCCCGCCGCCGACCTGAGCGCCACAGCCGCCGGACGGCCCGCCGGTGCCGGTGCGGCGTCCAGTTGCCGCCTTCGGGGAACAATAAGAGCGCGTCGTCGCCGCCCAGGCCGGCGGCCAGCTCACTGAGCGGTTCGACCCGGTCCTCGCCGGCGCCAGACCGTGACGGCACGAAGTAGCAGCGAAGCCGGTTGAGCAGCACGTCCAGCCCTGGGTCCCACTGCAGGGCAGCCTTGAGCACCACTCTCGGGCACCGGTCGAGCCGGCTGGCGATCAGGTGCACCAGGGCGAAGGAGTCGCCGGGGCCGGCGTGCCGGGCGAACACCAGAAACGGCGCCGTCGAGCCGGCCTGCCGGGGCGGCAGCGGCTGCTCGGTCAGCACCGTGAACCCGACCAGCGCGTGGCTGGCGACCTGCAGCCGGTCCAGGCACCAGCGCAGCAGCGCCACATGGGCAGGCAACCACTCAGCTCCGCGCCGGCTCCGTAGCGGGTGGGTCAACCACAGCCCGAAACAGCCGAGCACCATCACCAGATTGAGCGTCAGGTACGCCCAGGCCAGCCATGCCAGCCGCCAGAGCCTGCCGTTGACGGGCCGGACCAGCCCGATCAGCGCCCCGTCGAGCCAGGCGAGCGCGCCCAGCACCGCGAACAGGCAGCTCAGCAGCACCGCCAGCGGCACCCACAGCGGGTCCACCAGGCACCGGCGCAGCCATCGCGGTGGCAGGCCGGCGGTCATCCAGCACTGCCCGGCCGGGTGCTGGGGGCAGGGTCAGCCAGGTATTGGGCCGAGGCTTCGTAGCCCCGCTCGATCCGGTCCGCGACCCGGGAGGCGTCCCGGTAGCGCATCGACACCAGCGGCGTGTCCGGATCACCGCTGGGCAACACATGCACCTCGACGTCGACGTCGCCGGTCAGGGAGGCCATCTCTTCGACGAACCGGTGCCGACGGGCGATCTCGAAGGCCACCAGCCCGACCTCCCACGGAAAGCGGGGCGCCCGCAACGGCTGCTCGACCCGCCCCACGTGCAGGACGTAGATCGTCCGAGCGCCCAAGGCCACCGCTCGGCCGACTGGAATCGAGTGCACCAGGCCGCCGTCCAGAAAATGCTCGCCGTCGATGACCACCGGCGGCAGCAGACCCGGCACGGCGCACGAGGCGAGCACTGCCTCGGCGATCGGACCGGCCGTGAACCAGTGCGCGGTGGCTCGCTCGATGCTGGCGGCCACGCACTGAAAACGCACCTGCAGGTCCTCGATGTCGCGAACCTTCAGGTGGTCGGCGGCCAACTGCCGCAGCGCGTCCGAGGAGTGCAGGTGAGTGCCGTGCCTGATCAGGGTCCTGGCCCGGCCGAAGACCGACCCGGAGAACACCTCAGAGGCGGCGAGCTCCTTCCAGAGCTCGGTCAACCCGCGCACGCTGTCCAGGCTGGGATCGGCGGCCAGCATCGCCCCGTTCAGAGCCCCGACGCTGGTGCCCAGCACCAGGTCCGGACGGATCCCGCGCTCCAGCAGCGCTCGCAGCATGCCCACCTGCGTCGCCCCGAGCACCCCGCCGCCGCCCAGCACGAACGCCACCTCGGACTGCGGTTCGGGCTGCGGTTCGGGTTGGGCCATAGCAGTGATCATGCCTGGGTGGGCGGCTGCTCACTGGATGAACCCGCTCGCAGCGACCGCGGCCACCCGCCGACCGCCCGGCTCAGAGCCCGGTCAGCGCTTGCGGCTCGCCCGGACGGCGCGCAAGACGCCGAGCACCAGGCCGGGCCGCATCAGCGCATCGGGCCGATCGACCAGGCCTGCCACCCGGAAGAACGCGGCGGTGAACCTGCCGTCGGACTGGGCCGCGGTGTGCAGCTTGGAGATGTAGGCATTGCCCATCCGCCCCTTCACGGTGCGCTTGCCCTGAACGCCGGGGAAGGCCAGGTCCCCGCCGGCGGAGATGTCCCACGGAACGTCGACGATGGGCTTGCACTCCTGGAAGAAGTCGATCGGACGGGCCGGCCCCCGGTCGAGGTGCTCGGCCAGCGCCACCGCCTGCATGGCCGCCACGGTCATCCCCTGGCCGTAGACCGGGTTGAACGCGCACGTACCGTCCCCCACGACCAGCAACGCCTCGGGAAAGCGGGTGAGCTGGTCATAGCGGCGCCGGACGCTTGCGGGCACGTGAAAGGTGACCGCGTCATCGACGGGCACGCAGTCCTTGACGGTCTGATAGATCTCCTTGGCGTCCAAGGACTTCGCGTACTCCAGGAACCCGTCGTCCTCGCGCGGCGGGTGATCGCCGAGCAGGCCGGTCAGTGACAGCATCGCGACGTCTTTGTCCAGGCGGGCGAAGAACGCCCCGCGCGGGTTGCCGGGATGAGCCACCGAGTTGATCGACAGGTCCGCGCCGTAGGGATCTGAGCCGAGCTTGAACAGCCGGGTGGTGTAGGCGAGGTCGATCACGACCCTCTCCTCGGCCGGACGCGGGTAGCCCATCTCCTCCAACCAGGCCGGCGTTCGGCTGCCCCGTCCGCAGGCGTCGATCACCAGGTCGGCGGTCAGCACCTCGGGCTCGGCGTCGCCGGCTACCCCGGTGACGCGCACACCGGTCACCCTGCTCCCGTCGTCGGTGAGCTGCAGGCCGTTGACCACCGTGAGGTCGCGCAGCTCGACATTGGGCATCGAGGTCACCCGCTGGCGCACGTGCCCCTCCAGCTGCGGCCGGGTCGCCGACACGCTGAGCAGGCCGGACTCCTGCTGCTTCAGCGGCCTGCCGTTGAAATACCACCGGATGTTGCCGGCCAGATCGCAGCTCAGCACGCCGGAGGCGGTGAGCTCCTGCTGCAGGCCGGGGAACAGGTCTTCCAGGATCCGCTGGCCCCGAGCCAGCAGAGCGTGCGCGTGCCGACCCTGGGGCACGCCCTTGCGGGCCTGGCCGATGGCGGCGACCGGGTCGCGTTCGATGACCACGACCTGCCGGTATCGATCTGCCAGCACGCGCGCGGTCAGCAGGCCGGCCATGCCAGCGCCCAGAACTACTGCGCGGTCACCCAGGATCAGGCTCATCGGCGATGTTCCTCTCAGCGCTGGAGTCTGCGGCTCAGCGGCGAGCAGCCACGCCCTACCTTCGCACCCGCGGCGCGCCGACGAGTCTTCTGCGATGCCCCGTCGCTTGCGGGCCGCTGAGGGCGAGCACGGTGGAAGAAAATGCACGCGAGTGAATCGGAAAAGATGACCGATGGCTACCCGGACACCCGACGAGGCGCACGCGTCACCCGAGTGGCCCGCCATCTCGGGCTCCTCCGGTCACCCCCAGAAATGACGAACGCCGCAGTCCCGGCGGGAGCTGCGGCGTTCGACAACGCTTCGGTGTGGTTACACCTCGGCGGGGGTGTTGGTGTTTCCCTCGAGCAGCGAGCGAACTTCAGACTCACGGTAGCGGCGGTGGCCGCCAAGCGTGCGAATCGAGGTAAGCTTGCCAGCCTTCGCCCACCGAGTAACCGTTTTGGGGTCGACTCGGAAGAGCGTCGCCACCTCTGACGGAGTCAGTAGCGGCTCAGACTCTGTACGTTGACGAGGATTGGTCATTGACCCTCGCCCCCTTCCTGGATATTTATAACGCGCATCCCGTTGCGACGTCCTAGGAAGTATGCACCAGTTTCCGATGCAACCTCTTGTCTGCGCGCTGTGAAGTTTGCCTTGTTAGATCACGATTTAGCATCGAAGCGCTGCAAAGCTGTATTTCTTACACAGTTGGTGATCACAGAAACACACGGTGTTAGCGGTCTGGCTGGATGCGCGCTCGAAGCCGACTTGACGCTCGTCGCCCGCTGTTCACGGGCGGTGTGCGGCGGAGCGGATCTGCGATGTACTCTCGGACCTACGAATTGATACTCATTCCCGGCGCGGACTTCCCTAGCGACTCCGCCCGGATGACCGTGCGAGCGAGGGGGTCGAGCCATGGGGCGCGGCCGTGCTAAGGCAAAGCAGCAAAAAGTGGCGCGGGAGCTGAAGTACAACTCCCAGAGCACTGACTTCACTGCACTCCAGCGGGAGCTCGGCCATCCAGCCGAACCCGGCTACTCGGAGCCAGGCTCGGACGGCGATCCCTACGCCGACGACGGCATCGAGGATGAACAGAGCTGGGTGAGCGGTCCCCGTTAGCCCTCAGCTTCGCTAGAAGCTGCTAGCTGCGTAATCGCCACTAAGGCGCACCCTGCTCTGGCCGGGGTCGCCGGCGGTGACTACCCCGAGACGCCAGGCGGTCAGCTCGCAGGCCGCCAGCAGCTCCAGCGCGGCTTCGGCGTACCCCGCCGACACCACGGCCACCATGCCCACTCCCAGGTTGAACGCCGGCTCCAACGCGGCGCGCTCGATCGCGCCGGCCCGGGCAAGCACCTGAAAGATCGGCAACGGTGACCAGGTGGCCCGGTCGACCTGCGCGCTCAGCCCCGGCGGCAGCACCCGCTCCAGGTTCGCGGCCAGGCCGCCACCGGTGATGTGGGAGAACGCGTGCACCCCGGCAAGGCCGCCGTCGGCGATCAGCCGCAGGCAGTCCCGGGCGTAGATCCGGGTGGGAGTCAGCAGCTCCTCACCCAGGCTGCGGCCGGCCAGCTCGGCAGGCGTGTCTGACAGCGCCCACCCGGCGGTGGCCAGCACGTGCCGCACCAGGGAGTAGCCGTTGGAGTGCACCCCTGACGAGCCGATCGCTATCAGGGCGTCGCCGGGTCGCACCCGGTCCGCGCCCAGCACCGCGTCGGCGTTCACCACCCCGGTGCCGGCGCCGGAGATGTCATAGTCATCGGGTCCCATCACGCCCGGGTGCTCGGCGGTCTCGCCACCCACCAGGGCACAGCCGGCCTGGACGCAACCCTCGGCGATGCCCGACACGATCTGGGCGATCTTCTCCGGGACCACCTTGCCGGTGGCGATGTAGTCCGTCATGAACAGCGGCTCGGCGCCCACCACCACCAGGTCGTCGATCACCATCGCCACCAGGTCGATGCCGATGGTGTCGTGCCGGTCCAGCTGCTGGGCGAGCACCAGCTTGGTGCCCACCCCGTCGGTCGAGGTGGCCAGGACCGGGCGCGGGTACCGGGTGAGGTCGAGCTGGAAGAGCCCGGCGAAGCCGCCGAGGCCGCCCAGCACCTCAGGACGGGCGGTCCGCCGGACCGAGGCCTTCATCAGCTCGACGGCCCGCTCGCCTGCCTCGATGTCGACGCCGGCGCTGGCGTAGGAGACCGGGGCGGGGCTGGTGGCAGCAGAGCGTGAAGCGGCGGAGTCCAAGTCGCTCGGCTGGCTCACGTCAGGCGCAGCGAGTCCGCGCCGGCAAGGCCTTCCACCCGGTCAGGCTCTGGGCCCACCGCTGCCGCGCCGTTGCCCTGGGCTGAGGCGTTGACGCCGTTGACCGCCCTGCCGATTCCCTCCAGGACGTGCTTGCCGACCACCTGGGGCAGCGGAATCGGGTACGCGCCGTCGAAGCAGGCCCGGCACAGCCGGGTCTTGGGCTGCTCGGTGGCCGCGACCAGGTTCTCCAGCGACACAAAGCCAAGCGAGTCCGCCCCGAGCGAGGCGCGGATGCCGTTGACGTCCAGCCCGCTGGCGATCAGCTCGGCGCGGGTGGCGAAATCGATGCCGTAGAAGCAGGGCCACTTGATCGGCGGCGAGGCGATCCGGACGTGCACCTCGACCGCGCCGGCCTCGCGCAGCATCCGCACCACCGCGCGCTGGGTGTTGCCGCGCACGATCGAGTCGTCGACCACGACCAGCCGCTTGCCGCGGATGACGTCGCGCAGCGGGTTGAGCTTCAAGCGGATGCCGAGCTGCCGGATGGTCTGGGAGGGCTGGATGAACGTCCGGCCGACGTAGGCGTTCTTGACCAGGCCCATGCCGTACGGAATGCCGGAGGCCTCGGCGTAGCCGATCGCGGCGGGGGTGCCCGACTCCGGGGTCGGCATCACCAGGTCGGCCTCGACCGGATGCTCCGCGGCCAGCCGGCGACCGATCTCAAGCCTGGTCGAGTGCACCGACCGGCCGGCGATGGTGGTGTCGGGCCGGGCCAGGTAGACGTACTCGAAGACGCAGCCCTTGGGGTCGGGGTTGGCGAAGCGCTGCGAGCGCAGGCCGTCCTCATCGATCGCGATCAGCTCTCCGGGCTCGACCTCACGGACGAAGGAGGCGCCGACGATGTCCAGCGCGGCGGACTCGCTGGTGACCACCCAGCCCCGGTCCAGCCGGCCGAGTGACAGCGGTCGGACGCCCTGGGGGTCGCGGGCGGCGTAGAGGGTGTGCTCGTCCATGAAGACCAGCGAGAAGGCGCCCTCGATGGTAGGCAGCACCCGCATCGCGGCCTCTTCGACCGAGACGTCGGGGTACGCGGCCAGCAGCTCGGTCATCAGGTCCGAGTCCGTGGTAGCCGTCAGCTGCGACCCCCGGTCGCGGCCGCCGTCGCCGCTGGCGGCTTCGTGCAGCTTGGCGGTGTTGACCAGGTTGCCGTTGTGCGCCAGCGCGATGCCGGTGCCGGCCTTGGTGGTGCGAAACACCGGCTGGGCGTTCTCCCAGGTGGAGGAGCCGGTGGTGGAGTAGCGGGTGTGGCCGAGGGCGATATGGCCCTTCAGGGTCGCCAGCGTCGACTCGTCGAAGACCTGGGAGACCAGGCCGAGGTCCTTGAAGACCAGGATCGACGAGCCGTCGCTCACCGCGATCCCGGCGGCCTCCTGGCCCCGATGCTGCAGGGCGTACATGCCGAAGTACGCCAGCTTGGAGACCTCTTCACCGGGTGCCCAGACACCGAAGACGCCGCATTGGTCCTGCGGTCCTTGGTCGTGGGGGTCGAGTTCATGGGTCAGCCTGCCGTCTCCGCGCGCCACGGGCACAGTCTAGGGGGTAGCTGCCGGTGCTCGCGCCCCAAGCGGCCAGGCAACGCCGTGACTGTGCCGGCGTTCGGCTCAGATGGCCTCGGGCGATCAGGCGCCTAGGGCGATCAGATGACCTCAAGGGCGACGTGCGGCGGCGCGGGCAGCTCGACCGTCACCGGGTCCGCGGGGCTGACCGGGCCGCCGTGCACGACGACGCCCATGATGCCGGCCTTGCCGATCAGCCGGCCGTCGCCGTCGCGTTCGATCACGGCCTTGAGCAGGCCGTGCTGGAACTTGTCGATCAGGACGCACGGGTCGCGCAGGCCGGTGACCTGGACGACTGCTTCGGGACCCATTCGCAGCAGCGTGCCGGCCGGCAGGGTGAGCAGGTCGAGTCCGCGGGTGGTGACGTTCTCGCCGAGCTGGCCGGGTTCGACCTCGAAGCCCTGCCCGGCGAGCTCGTCGAACAGCTCGGCGTGCATCAGGTGCACCTGGCGCAGGTTGGGCTGGGTCTTATCCCTGCGCATCTGGAATCGGTGTTTGACCGTGGCGCCGGCGTGCGCGTCGCCCTCGACGCCGTGACCGGCGATGAGGGTGATCTGCTCGACCGGCTTCTTGCTGAAGCGGTGGCGGTCGTCGAGGCTGACCGCGACCACCGACGGCTGCTCATTGCTCACCCTGACAGTCTGCCACCGGCGTCTCGTGCACCCGTCAGCGCGAACCAACGCTCTCTAGTGATGCTCGCAGGCTCTCGACGATCTCGACCAGCTCCAACGGCAACCGCACCATGGCTTCAGCCGAACCCTCGACCGCTACGCGCAAATCTGTCACCAGCTGCCCCTCCAGAGTTAGCGGATCCACCAATTGTGATCTTTGACTAGATAGCAGTTTTCGGACGTTCTCTCGAATCACTGCGTTTGCCAGTGCTGTCAACTCGGGGGCATTGTGCGGCCCAAGCCTGAGCACAGGTCGGGCTTCGTTGATCGCCTGCAGAGGGACGCCAACTTCACCGGACAGCCAAGCCAGTTGGATCCGCGCTCTGAGCGTGGCGCGATTTTCAGGGCCGAGCACCCGCGCATAATCAGCCGCCAACGCCTCGAACTGGTCCCGCGCCGACGCCGGATCACCCGCCTCCGCAGTGAACCACGCCAAGGTGTGCCGCGCGTCTAACGTGTCAGAATCATCCGACCCGAACACCCGCACGAAGTCTGCCACCAGTTCCTCAAGCAGATCCCGCGCCGACGCCGGATCACCCGCCTCCGCAGAGAACCACGCCAAACTTCGCCGCGCGTCCAACGTGTCACGATCATCAGCTCCGAACACCCGCGTACGATCAGCCACCAACGCCGCGAACAGATCCCGCGCCGACGCCGGGTCACCCGCCTGCGCGGTGAACCACGCCAAGCTGTCCCGTGTGGCTAACGTGTCAGAATCATCCGGCCCGAACATTCGCACGAAGTCGGCCACCAGCTGCCCGTACAGCTCCCGCGCCGACGCCGGGCCATCTGCATCACCGGTGAACCATGCCAAACTTCGCCGCACGCGCAACGTGTCACGATCGTAGGGCCCGAACACCCTTAGGAAGTCAACCGCTAACGCCGCAAATAAGTCCCGTGCCAAAAACGGGTCACCCGCCTCACCGGTGAACCACGCCAAACTATGGCGCGCGCGCAATGTCTCACGATCATCAGGCCCAGCTACCCGCGCACGATCCACAACCAAGGCCGCGAACTGGTCCCGCGCCGACACTGCATCATCCGTAGCCCAGGCCAAACCCTGTCGCGCACTCAACGTGTCACGATCCTCAGGACCGCACACCCGCGCACGATCCACAACCAAAGTCGCGAACTGGTCCCGCGCCGACGCCGGGTCACCCGTGTCCGCGGTCAACCACGCCAGTTCGTGGCGCACATCGAGCCCTAACCGGTCATCGACAAATTGCCGTCCGGCTGCCAGCGTGCGCAAACGGGCGATCGCTGTCCGGCTGTCAGAGGGCGCATCCCAACAGGCTGACACGAACTCGATGACGTCGTGTGTCATACCGGTTGTCGACTTGGCGGCTAACCGGAGCAGTTCGGCAACTCGGTCGGCCACAGCAACTGCACCGTCCTGAGCAGCCGCACATTTGACAATCACATCCGCGACCCGCTTAGTAGTCACATCAAGCTGTCGCCGTTCGATTGAATCCCGAGCCTCAGCCGCACCGGCTCGGATCGACATCACTGCTGTGTCGATGAGGCTTCCCGCTTCAGGCGTACGCGAGTCGGCTGCAGCACCATAGACCCACGTTCTCGCTTCAACCTGTAAGGCATCTGGGTCACGGTCGCCATAAGCCAGATCAAAACGCCGGGACTCAGCCCGTAGAGTTGCTGCCGCAAATCGCTCGACGTGAGAGCCGGGCTCAGCGCGCAGAAGCTGCCCCCGCCTTTCGTCAGGGTCATACCAGGCACGCAAGATCTCGACGATCAGCGGTAGCGGTTGGGTGGTGGCAGAGCGGTAGTGAAAGTGGTGCCGCAGCATCGGCTCACGCAGCCGGTACCAAGTTGATCTCTTGTCCAGTTCTGGGACCTTCTCAGCGCGCACCCACCGGATGTCAGCAAGCCGGCCGAGGGTTGAGGCGGCCACCCGCTGCTCGATGCCGGCCGCCTTCGCCAGCTCAGCCACCGTTGCTGCCTGATGCGGGCCGTCTGCCAGTTCCCGGACCAGCCGCTGTTCAACGGGCGACAAGTCCCACAACAGCTGCTGGTAGTACGGCACCAGCCCCTCAAGCAGTGCCTCGACCGCCGGCACCAGCTCGTCCAGCAACTCAACGGTCAGGCATTCGGACAGGATCATCCAGATCCTTGGCGAGCCGCCAGCCAGGGCGTTGATCGCGCGCAGCCTGGCCTCGCCCTTGTCTGTTGCCAGGAATTCCGCCAGCGCCGTGTCACCCGAGCCCTGTGCGAGGCGTATCAGTAACTCGCGGCCCTGTCCGACGTCGAGTTCTTCCAGATGCGAAATGCCGAAGTTGCCCCACCACGGCAAAGCTCGATCGCTGACACCGGGGAACAGCAGCGGCGTCGTCGCCAGCACCATGACTTGCCGGGAGTTCTCGACCCAGGAGCGAAAATCCTGCTGACCACCTTCGCCGAACGCATGAAAGATCCGATCCAGGTTCTCGATCACCAGCACCAGCACCTGATCGCCCAATGCCTCGGCGACTGCCTCTTCAGGATTCAAAGGCAGCGCGGACCGACGGCTACCTGGCTGCGGGGGGCTGAGCGCGGACAGCACCTCTTGCAGGATGTCGAAGTAGCGGGTGATGCCTACCGCGTCCTCGTCGAAGCGAACGAACCTCAGCCGCTTCCGGACCTCGGGTCGTTGCAGCGCACGGTGAAGCGCCACGTTCAGCAGATGCGTCTTGCCCGACCCGCGAGGGCCGACCAGCAGGCTGTGCGCACGGTTGCCGGAGGTCGCGGCACTGACCAGTCGATCGACCAGTATTTCCAGAGTCTCGTCACGGCCAACCGTGCGGTCCGATAGGTCAGCAGCCGATTCCTGCGAGGGCGTGAACGGCCGGACGCGACCCGGAGGACGTGCGAACCCACTTGCCGTCATCGCTTCATCTCCAGCCAAGCTCGGCGCAGCAACGAGGTGGCGAACCGATCAGCGGCGCCCACTCTCACCAAGTAGTGGTCGTCCTCCAGCCGGCCAACCAGGCTCAGCACCTTCGGACGACGCGCCTGCTGAGCCAACTCGGTTGAGGTGAGCCGGTCGACGATGTTCTCTACGGTAAGCGGTTGGTCGGCAGTCGCATACTCATCGAGCATGGACCTCACCAATTCCGCGTCCTCACCGTAATACCGGGGAATCCGATCACGGTAATGCTGCATCTCCCACCGGTCATCGCGCAGCGCGTCATCAACCATCGCCACAATGTCGGCCTCTGTAAGTCGGTTTGCGCCTCGTTCGGCCAGGTCTTGAACCAGCCGGTGGATATAGAACGGAATCGCGCAGGTCTGCTCGACAATCGTCTCGGCCGCCCGCCTCTCATCCGACTGGGCGACGCCGGCTCCGCGCAACAGGCAGCGCGCGAGGTAAAGCGCATCTGGCTGGCTCAACGGACCGACAGTCACCGGGTCGAGGTCGTTCACCGGCGACTGCTCGCTCAGGACATGGTGCAGCCCGACAGAACCGGCAAAGATCATCGAGATCCCGGACAGTTCCTGGCGCGGCACCCGCAGCGAACGGAGGAACTCCTCCGGCCCACCCGGCACCAGCCGGCCCAGGCGACTTGCCAGCGCAGTGATCTCATCGAAGATGAACACCAGCCGGTACGGCTTGATGTGGTGGCAGGCATCGGCGCAGGCGCGGAACAAATCCTCTTCCACATCAACCCGCGGACGAGCCGCGTGGCCCTGCAGGGTCAGGCCTCCTACGCCGACGTTGACTTTAAGCTCACCGCCGAGATCGGCCTCCCACCGGCGAACGTGATCGCGAAGCAGCCGGTTTCGACGCATCTCGGCGACAAGGTCGCGGCCGAATTTCTCAGGGTCCTTCGACTCGGCGCTGATCCGGATCACCGTGTGCCCGGCCTTATCGAGGCTGGTGCTCAGCGCGTGCAGCAACGACGTCTTGCCCATTCGCCGATCACCCAACATCTTGGCACCGCCAGTGCTCACCGAGCGTTGCAACCGGCCTAGTTCACGGTCCCTACCGATGAGGTCGGCGGGGTCGACCACCCCGCCCGGGTTGGTGCTCATGGGTCGGATGGCGAGAGAGGAAGTCACGCGCCAAACATACGGCAGATTTGTTGTACGTCAAGAACGTTGTATAACAAGACTGCCGTAGGTTAGAGCAGCGGCAACTGCTCGCTCAGGTCGGCCCGGGCGCCGCTGGCGCGGACCTGACCGGCGGCCAGGGCCTGGCTCCAGTCCGCGCGCCCGGTGGCCAACAGCACAAACGTGACCGGGTCGGCCTCGACCACGTTCGGCGGGGTGCCCCGGGTGTGCCGCGGGCCTTGGATGCACTGCACCGCGGTGAACGGCGGCACCCGCACCTCGACCGACCGGCCCGGGTACTTGGCCGCGAGCATGCCGGCCAGGCCGCGCACGCCCACTCCGAGCGCCGTGCGGTCCAGCCGGATCGGCTCCCGGTCCGGCAGCGACCGGCTCAGGTCCTCCGAATGCGCCAGCACCTCGAAGATCCGGGTCATCAGGTAATCAGCGCCGCTGATCGGCCCGCGCGGCGCCCGGACCACCTTGGGCAGCGGCTCAGCCAGCCGGACGCGCGCCTGGCTCAACAGCAGGTCCAGCCCGGTGAGCAGGTCATCCGGCGTCCGGTCAGCTGCCAGCTCGGCGGTGACCGCGTCGATCAGCTCGGCATCCGGCCGGTAGCGGGCGACGTAGTCGTGCAACGCCAGCGGCGGGTCCTGAGCCGTCAAGACCGGCGAGCCCAGCGCGCCCAGCAGCCCCTGGAAGATCATCGACACGTGCCCGGTCAGCTGCCGGACGTCCCAGCCAGGCAGCACGCTGGGCTGGCCGAACGCCTCGTAGGGCAGCTGCGCCAGCCAGTCCCGCATCAGCGCGGCTTGGGCGAGCAGCGGCCGGCTCGGATCAGAGGGCATCGATCAGCCGAACAGCGCAGGCAGCGTCGAGGCCCAGGCCACCCGCAACTCCGGCATCGGCAGCCGGAACTGCCCCTGCACCTCGATGGCCGACTCGAGCACGTCGAGCACGCCGATACGCTGCGCGGGCAACCCGCGAGCGGTGCACATGTCGGTGAACCGGACCTGCTCGGTGCGCGGCACTGCCACGATCGCCCGCCCGGCCGACTCGGAAAACAGGAACACGAACGGGTCCGCGCCCTCGGGCAGGATCAGCCGGACGCCGACGTTGCCGCGCAGGCAGGCCTCGGCCACGGCCACGAACAGCCCGCCGTCGGACAGGTCGTGGGCGGCGTCGATCAGGCCGTCCCGGGAGGCGTTGATCAGCACGTCGGCGAGCAACCGCTCCCGGTCGAGGTCCACTGCCGGCGGCCGGCCACCGAGAAAGCCGTGCGCGACGTGGGCCCACTCCGAGCCGCCGAACTCATCACGGGTGTCACCGAGCAGGTAGAGCTGGGCGCCGTCCTGGCGCAGCGCCATCGGCGTCCGGCGGGTGACGTCGTCGATGACCCCGAGCACCCCGACCACCGGCGTGGGGAGGATGGCGGTGGTCCCAGTCTGGTTGTAGAAGCTGACATTGCCCCCGGTCACCGGAATGCCCAGCTGCTGGCAGCCGTCGGCCAGCCCGCGGACCGCCTCGGCGAACTGCCACATCACGGCCGGGTCCTCCGGCGAGCCGAAGTTCAGGCAGTTGGTGACAGCCAGCGGCCGGGCGCCGGTGACCGCGACGTTGCGGTAGGCCTCGGCCAGCGCCAGCTGCGCGCCGGCGTAGGGGTCAAGCCGGCAGTACCGGCCGTTGCCGTCCACCGAGATCGCGACGCCGAGGTCGCTGTCCTGGCCGTCCGGCCCGGGCAGCCGGACCATGCCGGCGTCCTCCGGCTGGGCCAGCACCGTGTTGCCCTGCACGTACCGGTCGTACTGGTCGGTGACCCAGGACTTGTCGGCCAGGTTCGGCGAGCTGATCAGCTTCAACGCGGTGGCCCGCAACTGCTCGCCGGTCTTGGGCCGCGGCAGGCCGTTGCCGTGCTCGCCGTTGAGCGCGTCCTGGTCATAGGGACGGCGCACCGGCCGCCGGTACACCGGGCCCTCGTGGGCCAGGGTGCGCGGCGGCACGTCGACGATCGTCTCGCCGTGCCAGCGCATCACCAGCCGGTCGCCCTCGGTCACGGTTCCCAGCACGGTGGCGGTGACGTCCCACTTGGCGCAGACCTGCTCGAACGCCTCCAGGTTCTGCGGCGTCACCACCGCCATCATCCGCTCCTGGGACTCGCTCATCAGGATCTCTTCGGGCGAGAGCGTCTCATCGCGCAGGGGCGCGAGGTCCAGGTCGATCATCATGCCGCCGTCGCCGGCCGCGGCCAGCTCGGTGGTCGCGCAGGACAGCCCCGCCGCGCCCAGGTCCTGGATACCGGTCACCAGGTCGGCGGCGAAGATCTCCAGGCAGCACTCGATCAGCACCTTCTCGGCAAACGGGTCGCCGACCTGCACCGCCGGGCGCTTGCTCGGCCCGCTGCGCTTTCTGCTCGACTCCGCTCCTCGCTCGCTGGCGCTCGCTGCGATGCTCACCTCGCTGTCGTCATCGTTGTCGAAGCTGGCGCTGGCCAGCACCGAGGCGCCGCCGATGCCGTCGCCGCCGGTGCGGGCGCCGAACAGCACGACCAGGCTGCCGGGCCCCTCGGCCTTGGCCAGCTTGATCTCATCCGCGCGCAGCACGCCGACGCACAGCGCGTTCACCAGCGGGTTGGCCAGGTAGCTCGGGTCGAACACCAGCTCGCCGCCGATGTTGGGCAGCCCCAGGCAGTTGCCGTAGCCGCCGATGCCCGACACCACGCCGGGCAGCACCCGCGCGGTGTCAGCGGCGCCGGCAGCGCCGAAGCGGAGCGAGTCGAGCACCGCGATCGGGCGCGCGCCCATGGTCAGGATGTCGCGGACGATGCCGCCGACCCCGGTGGCCGCGCCCTGATGCGGCTCGACGTAGGAGGGGTGGTTGTGCGACTCGATCTTGAAGGTCACCGCCAGGCCGCCCCCGACGTCGACCACGCCGGCGTTCTCACCCATGCCGACCAGCAGGATGTCCTTCTCGCCGGAGGCCTTCACCGGCTTCTTCTCGGCGAACTGCTTCAGGTGCACCTTGGAGGACTTGTAGGAGCAGTGCTCGGACCACATCACCGAGTACATCGCCAGCTCCGAGCTGGTCGGCCGCCGGCCCAGGATCTCCTTGATCCTGGCGTACTCGTCCTTGGCCAGGCCCAGCTCGGCGTAGGGCTGGACCTGCTCGGCGGAGCCCTCGGCGACCTGCACCGTGTCCAGCGAAGCCCTCCGGGTGGCGGTCACGCGTTGACCAGCTTGGACAGGACGGAGCTGAAGAAACCCAGGCCGTCAGCGCTGGGGCCGGTGAGGGGGTCCACAGCGTGTTCGGGGTGCGGCATCAGCCCGACCACGTTGCCGGCGGGGTTGCAGATGCCGGCGATGTCGCGGTACGAGCCGTTGGGATTGCCGTCGAGGTAGGTGGCCACCACCCGGCCCTCGGCTTCGAGCTCGTCCAACGTCCGCTGGTCGGCGACGTAGCCGCCGTCGATGTTCTTGATCGGGATCACCAGCTCCTGGCCGGGCTGGTAGCCGGTGGTCCAGGGGGTGCCGGCGTTGTCGATCCGGATCCGCTGGTCGCGGCAGACGAACCGGCGCTCGGCGTTGCGGATCAGCGCGCCGGGCAGCAGGTGGGCCTCGCACAGCACCTGGAAGCCGTTGCAGATGCCGAGCACCGGCAGGCCGTTACGGGCGCCGTCGATCACCGACTCCATGGCCGGTGAGAACCGGGCGATGGCGCCGCAGCGCAGGTAGTCGCCGTAGGAGAAGCCGCCGGGCAGCACCACCGCGTCGACGTCGGAGAGCCACTTGTCGCCGTGCCACAGCGGCACCGGCTCGGCGCCGGCCAGCCGGACCGCGCGCATGGCGTCGCGATCGTCGAGACTTCCGGGAAAGGTCACCACTCCGACGCGCACGCTCACGCCGACAGGCTACCGGTCGCGTTGCCCGCTGCCCGCCTGCGCCTTTCCGCATTGTGCGGCCTGAATCCGCGGTTGCAGTCGAGTCCGGCGCGGATTCAGGCCGCACAATGCGGCAGAGGGCGGTCAGCGGCGGGTCAGCGGGAGATGGTGAAGTCCTCGATGACCGGATTGGCCAGCAGGGTGTCGGCCAGCTTGGTCAGGGTGGCGTCATCGAGGTCGTCATCGACGTCGAGTTCAAAGTGCTTGCCCTGCCGCACCGAGTTGACGCCCTCGATGCCGAGCCGGGTCAGCGCGCCCAAGATGGCCTGACCCTGCGGGTCCAGGATCTCCGGCTTCATCACGACGTCGACTACTACGCGGGCCATTGGTCTCCTTCGATCGGCTGCGGGCCAGCTTAGCCAGGCGCCTGGCGTAGCCTCGGCGTCCGTGCAGCGCGTCCTGGTCGCCGGCTCGTCCGGCTCGGGCAAATCGACCCTGGCCGCGGAGTTCTCGCGCCGGTTGGGCCTGCCCTACGTCGAGCTGGACTCGCTGTTCCACGGCCCGAACTGGGTGCCGCGTCCGGAGTTCGGCGATGATGTCCAGGCGGTGGCCGCCGGTGACTCGTGGGTGTCGGAGTGGCAGTACGGCCAAGTCCGGCCGCTGCTGCTGGCTCGCGCCGACACGTTGATCTGGCTGGACTTTCCGCGCCGGACCGTGATGCACCGGGTACTGCGACGGTCGTTTCGGCGGGCCGCCCTGCGCGAACCGATCTTCAACGGCAACACCGAGGGGTTCCGGGACTGGCTCGATCCCGAGCACCCGGTCCGGTGGGCGTGGAGCACCCATGCACGGCAGCGGTCTATGACGCGAGCAGCGATCCAGCGGCGCAGCGGTCTGACGGTGATCCGGCTGAGCTCACCGAGACAGGCCCGGCGGTGGCTGCGCTCAGTCGGCCAGGGCTCAGTCGGCCGGCGCTGAGTCGGCCAGGGCTCAGCCGGCCGGCGCTGAGTCGGCCGGCCTAGACCAGAAGTCCGACCGGAATAGGCCCATCAGGACGGTGTCCTCGTACCGGCCGCCGGACCACACCTGCTCACGCTGACGGCCCTCCTCGACGAAGCCGACCGCGCGGTAGGACCGGATCGCCCGCTCGTTGCCGCCATGGGTCTCCAGCCAGATCTTGCGCAGGTTCTGCATCCGGAAGCCGTAATCGACCAGCAACGTCAGCGCCTCGCGGCCGTAGCCGCGGCCCCAGTACGCGCGGTCGCCGATGCCGATGCCCACCTCGGCCGTGCCGTCGCGCCGGTTGACGTTGTGCAGCCCGCACTCACCGATGAAGACGCCGTCAGCCTCGATGGCGAAGTTCTGCCTCTCCTTGTCCTTCGCCTCCTCCTCGTAGGCAGCGCGAACCACCTCGAATGAGCGAGGGCGAGGCGGGTCGCCGCCGCCGAACAGCTCGACCTCGACGTCGTTCTTGAACTCGGTCAGCCTCGGTAGGTCGGCGTCGGTCAAGGCCCGAAGCGTGACCAGCTTGCCGAACAGCATCGCGGCGCACCCCATTCGTCCTCGGCCTCGACCGGCAAGTCGGCTCCGAGGTTCACGGAGCTGTCCGGGCCGGGGCCAACCATTCGTCGAACCGTAACCCGGTGAGCCGCTCGTAGGCATCCAAATATCGCTGCCGGGTGGCGGCCACCACCTCCTCGGGCAGCGGGGGCGGCGGCTGATCGGAGTGCCGGTCCCAGCCGGACTCGGGCGAGCTGAGCCAGTCCCGGACGTACTGCTTGTCATAGCTGGGTTGCCGGCGCCCGGGCTGCCACTGCTCAGCCGGCCAGAACCGGGACGAGTCCGGGGTCAGCACCTCATCGCCGAGCATCAGCTCGCCGGTACAGGAATGCAGGCCGAACTCGAACTTGGTGTCGGCCAGGATGATGCCGCGGTCGGCGGCGATGTCGCGGGCCCGGGCGTAGATCGCCAGGCTGAGCGCGCGCAGCCGGCCGGCGGTCTTCTCCCCGGCCTGCTCGACCACCGCCGCGAAGCTGATGTTCTCGTCATGCTCACCCACGGCGGCCTTGGCGGCCGGGGTGAAGATCGGCTCGGGCAGCCGGTCGCCGTCGGTCAGCCCCGGCGGCAGCGCGATGCCGCAGACCGAGCCGGTGGCCTGGTAGTCCAGCAGGCCGCCGCCGGTGAGATAGCCGCGCACCACCGCCTCGACCGCGATCATGTCGAGCTTGGCGCACAGCATCGACCGGCCGCGCCAGGCGTCGGGGATCAGCTCGTCGTCATAGCTGATCAGGTGGTTGTCGACCAGGTCGGCGAGCTGGTCGAACCACCAGACCGACATCGCCGTCAGGATCCGGCCCTTGTCCGGGATCTCGGTGGGCAGCACGTAATCGAAGGCCGAGATCCGGTCGCTGGCGACCATGACCAGGTGCCCGGTGTCGGTGGCGTACAGGTCGCGCACCTTGCCCGAGTGGACGTGGGTCAGGCCGCTGTCGGGGCGGTCGGTGGCCGGTGTGGAGGGCACGGGCCGAATCCTGTCACACCCGGGTAACGATGTTGCCCGACAGATCTTGAAGTGCAACCTCGCGAGGGGGGACGCGTCTGACAAGCGGAACATTCTCCACACGGGGCGGTGGCCGGCTCACACACGGCCAGGAACGGACAGCGCAGTGACGCACTCTTTGATGATTGACATCGCCGGCTTGAACGCGACCCACCGGCTGGAACTCCGGTGACCCGGCTCGAACGCCCGGCCGCTTGGCCCCGGCGCGCCCGCTGGTTGATTCCGGCGCTGGCCGCGGCCGCGACCGCCGCCGTCGCGGTGGCTGTCGGAATCACCGCCGTCTCGACCTCGGTCGACAACGGCAAGCGCACCACCATCCAGCCGGTCACCCAGCTCAGCACGCCGGCGCCGAGTCCGAGTCCGACGCCCAGCCACACCACGCCCGCGCCACGGCCTGCCGGCCTCGGCTCGGCCAGACCCGCGGCCACCGCCACCCCGCCGGCGCAGATGGCGCCGCCGCTGGGGAACGGCCAGCTTGCAGACCAGTCCCAGATCCCGTGGAGCCAAGTCGGCTCCGGTTGGCATCTGATCTCCAGCACTGCCACGCCTGAGGCAGCGAAGGCCCCGCTCTACCTGGTCAACCCGATCGGCGGCCGGTATCTGATCAGCCAGGTGGCCATTGGCGACATCCGCGCCTGGTCACCTGACGGCAGACGGGTCCTGCTTAAAGAGGAAGGGGCAGGTGACTTCAGTGAGCTGGAGCTGGCAACCGGGAAGGTGCTGCGCACCTTCACCATCCCTGGAGGCGCCTCGTTCGTCAGCTACACCCGGCCGACAGGTCAAGCCATCCTGGTAGAGGTGACCGTCGGCAAGGGATCCACGGCGCGGACCACACTGCAAAGATTTGGAACCGACGGCCGCCACCAGCTGACCTACCCCTCCGAGCTGCCCGGCCTGGGGAAGTTGTCGACCCAGACCGCCCTGTACAGCCCCGACGGCACTGAGCTGCTGATCGGCGCCCGAAACGGCCTCGCATTGCTCGGAAATGACGGTCATGTCATCCGGACGCTGCCTGCGCCGGCGGAGCAACGCGAGTGCGACCCGATCAAGTGGTGGGACGCGGCGACGGTGTTGACCAGATGCACGAACCACGTCATCAAGAGTCAACGTATCTTTCTGCCCTCCGAACTCTTCCTCCAACCCGTGTCCGGCGGCAGCCCGACGAAGCTGGCCGGCGCCAGCGCAGCCACCCCGTTCGGCATTCAGAACGCCTGGCGGTACAGCGGCGGTCTGTTGCTGCGTGAAGAGTCCGGCTGTGGCCCGGGCGAGCTGGACGTCCTGCGCAACGGGGTGATCAGCAAGCTGGCGCTGCCGTCAGGCATCGCTAACCCGCCGCCGTTACACGCCGTAGACGGGGATGTCGTGATCGTGGACCAGCGGAGGCAGTGCTCGTACAAGCCCGACCCGGTCTCGTTGATCGCGGTCGACATCGTGACCGGAGCCAAGATGACTTTGGCCACAGGGTTCGGTAACAGGGTGTTCTCCTACCCCAGCCGCGACGGAGCAGCACGGCGTTACTAGAGGCTCGGAGGGCGTAGCCGGCGGCGGCCGGCTCGCCAAGCGCTTCAACCAGGTCCAGCCGCTTGTCAGGCTCATTCAGTCACACCTCGGTAACGGTAGGCGGTTCACAGAATCGCCGATGCAACCCTGGCATGCGGAGTGCGTCCGACAAGCGGAACATTCTCCGCACGGGGCGTTGGCCGGCTTTCCACGGCCAGGAACGGACAGCGCAGTGACGCAATCCCTCACGATCGACATCGCCGGCTTGTACGCCGCTCACCGGCTGAAGCTGGTGCGAATGGCGGTGCTGCTGGTCGATGACATCGGCAGCGCCGAGGACGTGGTGCACGACGCGTTCACCGCGCTGCACCAGAACCAGGACCGGGTGCGCGAGCCGGCGGCCGCGCTCGGCTACCTGCGCACCACGGTCGTCAACAACGCCCGCTCGGTGCTGCGCAAGCGCCAGACCGCCCGCCGCCATCTGAGCCTGGCAAGACTGCAGGACGCCGAACCGGCCGACAGCGAGCTGATGCTGGCCGCCGCGCACCAGGAGGTGCTGGCCGCCGTCCGCCAACTTCCCGCCCGCCAGCGCGAAGTGCTGACCCTGCGGTACTGGGCGAACCTGTCCGAGGCCGAGATCGCCGAGGCGTTGGGCATCTCGCGCGGCGCGGTGAAGTCCAACGCCAGCCGCGGGATGGACAAGCTCGAAACAATCTTGGGAGACACCCGATGAACCGCCAGACCGAGGACCGGCTACGCGCCGCGTTCGACGCCAAGGCCGAGCAGGTCACCGACGAGCGCCTGGACCAGCTCGCCGCCCAGCGGCGCCAGCTGCTCGCCGCAGACCTCGACGGCTCGGACTCCGACGACTTCTCCACGATCCCGGGCTTCGCCGACGCCGACCCTGACGGCAGTAACCCCTTCGCGCCCCGCACCACGGTGACCCGGCTCGACGTCGACCACCCGGCCGGCTCGTCCCGGCACGCCCGCTGGTTCGCTCCGGCGCTGGCAGCGGCCGCGGTCATCGCGGTGGCCGTCGGAGTCACCGCCGTCTCGACCTCGGTCAACAACGGCGACCGCGCGCCTGCCCCGCCGGCCACCCAGATAAGCACGCCGGCGCCGAGCCTGTCCCCGACGCCCACCGACCCCGCGCCGTCCCCGTCGGGCGACGCCCAATCGTCAGCTACCGCCACTCCACCGGCGCAGGCGCCGCTGCTGGGCAACGGCAAGCAAGGCGACCGGTCCCAGGTCCCGTGGAGCCAGGTCGGCCCTGGTTGGACGTTGGCCCTGTGGTCGCCGACCACCGAAATCGACGAGAGCACCCAAGGTGCGACGCTGAGAAACGCCCCGGAAAGCCTGTTCCTGGTCAACCCGGTGGGAGGCCGCTACCTGATCACGACCTTGCCGGTGAACCATCACCTGCAACTGGAGCAGTGGTCCGGCGACGGCCGGCGGGCGAGCTTCGCGCGCAGGATCCCGAACGCGAATTCGACCACCTCCACCAATGTGGAGCTCAATCTCGACACCGGCGCCTGGCGCGAGATCAGCGTCCCCGGCCGTGCCACCTTCAGCTACACCAAGCCGCGTGGCCTGGCCCTGCTGGTGAGCCGCGACAGCGGACTCGAGCGCGTCGGCCTGGACGGCTCTCGGCAGCTGCTGTACCCGACGTCCCAGCCCGGTGTCGGCAAGGTGAGCGGGGGGCACTACACCCCGGACGGCAGCCAGTTGATCCGCAGCACCGACCAGGGTTGGGTGGTCACCACCAACGACGGCGCCGTGGTGCGAGGGGTGGCCAGGCCCGCAGGGATCGCGCATTGCCTTTTTCACCGCTGGTGGACTGACACCACCATGCTGATGACCTGCTACCCCGGCCCTACGCACAATGACCCCAAGCTGTGGCTGGTGCCGATCACCGGCGCGCCCGCGACGCCGCTGCTGACATCGCAAGCCGACCCGATCGAGTTCAATGACGCCATTGAGGCCGGTTCCAAGACCTTCCTCGAGCACGGCCATCTTCACTGCGGCGATATCGACCTCTCCGTCCTGCAGCCGGACGGCACAGCACGCCCGCTGAATTTCCAGAAACGCGCTGGCACGCGCCAAGGGGCTCACATCTTGCAGGCCACCCGGCAGATGCTGTACCTGGACGTGGGCGTGGGCTGCGGAACCGACCAGCAGATCCTCAGCTACGACCCTCGCACTGACGAACTCACCACACTGCTGGGCGGGCAGGTCAACGGCGGGACGATCCTGTGGGCGCTGGCGTACCGTGCCACCGACCCGCCGCGGTAGCCGGGTGCTGCGGTAGCTACAGAATGGGCTCGGGGGCGTAGCCGGCGGCGGCCGGCTCGCTCTCCAGCGCGTACTCGACGGCGGCGATCACGGCCCGGACCTGGGCCTGGGCGGCGCCGGTGAAGGCCAGCGGGTCGGCCAGCAGGCCGGTCAGGGCGTCTTCGTCCAGTCCCAGCCGCTCGTCGGCGGCCAACCGGGCCAGCAGGTCGTTGCCGGCCGCGCCCTGCTCGCGCATGTCCAGGGCGACCCGGACGGCGTGCTCCTTGATCGCCTCGTGCGCCTGCTCGCGCCCCACGCCGGCCCGGACCGCGGCCATCAGCACCTTGGTGGTGGCCAGGAACGGCAGGTAGCGGTCCAGCTCCCGGGCGATCACCGCCGGAAACGCCCCGAAGTCATCCAGCACCGTCAGGGTGGTCTCCAGCAGGCCGTCCAAGGCGAAGAAGGCGTCGGGCAGCGCGATGCGGCGGACCACCGAGCAGCTGACGTCGCCCTCGTTCCACTGGTCGCCGGCCAGCTCGCCGGCCATCGAGGCGTAGCCGCGCAGCAGCACCGCGAAGCCGTTGATCCGCTCGGCCGATCGGGTGTTCATCTTGTGCGGCATCGCCGACGAGCCGACCTGGCCGGGCCGGAAGCCCTCGGTGACCAACTCGTGGCCGGCCATCAGCCGCAGGGTGGTGGCGAAGCTGGACGGCGCGGCGGCCAGCTGCACCAGGGCCGACAGCACGTCGTAGTCCAGCGACCGCGGGTAGACCTGGCCGACGCTGGTCAGCGTCTTCTCAAAGCCCAGGTGCTCAGCGACCCGGCGCTCGAGCTCGGCCAGCTTGCCCGAGTCGCCGTCGAGCAGGTCGAGCATGTCCTGAGCGGTGCCGACCGGGCCCTTGACGCCGCGCAGCGGATACCGGGCCAGCAGGTCGTCCAGGCGGGCCAGCGCCGCCAGCAGCTCGTCGGCCACCGAGGCGAACCGCTTGCCCAGCGTGGTGGTCTGGGCGGCGACGTTGTGCGAGCGGCCGGCCAGGGCCAGCGACTCGTACTCGGCGGCTCGGCGGGCCAGCCTGACCAGCACCGCCAGCGTCTTCGTCCGGACCAGCTTCAGCGCCGAACGGACCTGCAACTGCTCGACGTTCTCGGTCACGTCGCGGCTGGTCATCCCCCGGTGGATCAGCTCGTAGGGCTGCTCGGTGGTCGCCCCCTCGGCTGCCAGCGCGTTGAACTCCTCGATCCGGGCCTTGACGTCGTGCTTGGTCACCCGCTCGCGCTCGGCGATCGAGTCCAGGTCCACGGCCTCGACGCCGGCCTCGACCACCTTGCGGTAGGCCTCGATCGCGCCGTCCGGGGTGCTGATGCCCAGGTCCCGCTGCGCGATGAGCACCGCCAGCCACAGCTGGCGTTCGAGCACTGCCTTGTGCTGCGGGCTGAACAGGGTCGCCATCGACGTCGAGGCGTAGCGGTGGGCAAGCACGTTGGGAATGGCTGGCTTGGCTGACTCGGGAGCGGCGGTGTCGGCGGGGTGGGCGGGCTGGGCTGGCTGGTCGGTCACGCCGACATTCTTCCGCACTGCCGCGTGGGTGTCGCACCGGTCACCTAGGCTGCGACATGCGCACAAGCGGTCATATATCCGCTTCTAGACAGGATGGACTTTCTAGTGGACGAGATCACGATGAGCCGACGTCAACTGCTGGCCTCCGCCGCTGTCGGCACGGTAGGCGCCGCATTCTTCGCTGCCGCTCCGGCGGCGGCGCTGGGCAGGGGCCGCGACGCCCACGACGGCTTCCGGCTGACGGTGCTCGGGACGACAGACACCCACGGCAACGTCCTGAACTGGGACTATTTCAAGGACGCTGAGTACGACGACGCCCAGCACAACGACGTCGGCCTGGCCAAGATCTCCACGCTGGTGAGCGCGATGCGCGCCGAGCGAGGCCTGGAGGCGACGCTGACCCTGGACGCCGGCGACACCATTCAGGGCACCCCGCTGGCCTATTACTACGCCCGGATCGACCCGATCACCGGCGCGAAGGCGCCGATTCACCCGATGGCCGCCGCCATGAACGCGATCGGCTACGACGCCGCCGCGCTGGGCAATCACGAGTTCAACTACGGCGTCGAGACTCTGCGCAAGTTCCAGTCGCAGTTGCATCACCCGCTGCTGTGCGCCAACGCCCTGGACTGGAACACCGGCGAGCCGGCGTTTCCCGAGTTCATCCTCAGAAAGGTCCGGGTGGGCCAACGCCGCGGCCCTCAGCATCAGGGGACCGGCGAGTTCGTCACAGTGGGCATCGTCGGCCTGGTGACGCCCGGCTGCGCCATCTGGGACAAGGCCAACCTCGACGGCAAGATCAAGTTCAACGGCATCGTCGAGCAGGCTCAGATCGTGATCCCGAAGGTCAAGCAGGCCGGCGCCGACATCGTCATCGTGTCCTGCCACTCCGGCGCCGACACCTCCTCCAGCTACGGCGACGCGCTGCCCTGGCCCGAGAACGCTTCGACCTTGCTGGCCCAAGAGGTGCCCGGCATCGACGCGATCCTGGTCGGGCACGCCCACCAGGAGATCCCGCAGCGCTTCGTGCGCAACACCGCTACCGGCAAGCAGGTGCTGCTGTCCGAGCCGCTGCGCTGGGGTGAGCGGCTGACCGTGATGGACCTGGACCTGGTCAAGGACCGCGGTCGCTGGCAGGTCGGCGCCGCCAGCGCGACCGTGCTCAACGCCAACACCGTCGCCGCCGACGAGAAGGTCGTCTCGCTGGTCCGCCAGCAGCACGAGAAGGTGCGCAGCTACGTCAACGGAGTGGTCGGAACGTCCACCGCCGCCATGTCGGCAGCGACCTCGCGCTACCGGGACACCGCCGCGATGGACTTCATCAACCACGTCCAGGGTGAGGCGGTGAAGAAGGCGCTGGCCGGCTCGCCCTCGGCGTCGCTGCCGGTCCTGTCGATCGCTGCCCCGTTCAACTCCGCCGCGGCGATCCCGGCCGGCGACGTGACGGTGCGCGACGTGGCCGGTCTCTACATCTTCGACAACACCCTGCTGGGCATCGTGTTCACCGGCGCCCAGGTGAGGGCCTACCTGGAGTTCTCGGCGGCGTACTTCAAGCAGATAAGCGGAGTCGGCCCCTTCTCGCCGAGCCAGCTCACCAATGCCGTCACCGCGACTGCGCCGAACGGAACCCCGGACTACAACTACGACATCATGGGCGGCCTGGACGCCCCGCTGACCTATGACATCGACATCGCCCAGGCCGTCGGGTCCCGGATCAAGAACCTGAGCTACGGCGGCGCCCCGGTGACCGACGGGCAGCGATTCGTGATCGCGATCAACAACTACCGGCAGTCCGGGGGCGGCAACTACCCGGGGGTCAAGACCGCGCCGGTGGTCTACAACGCCCAGGTCGAGATCCGGCAGCTGATCATCGACTGGGTGAGTGCCGCCAAGGTGATCGACCCGACGGTCTTCGCCAAGGTCGACTGGAAGCTGGTGTCTAACGGCCAACCGATCCAGATCAGCGGCTGAGCTGGCCGGGAGGTCAGTCGCCGGGATGCGCCGCGTCGGAGACAGACCTGGCGAGGGCGCTGAGGATCAAGTCCAGTCCGAACTGGAACTCCAGGCCGAAGTCGTAACCGGGCTGCATGACGTGGGAGATGGTGAACTCGAACAGGTGTGGGTACTCATCGGCCGGAAACCGCTTCACCATCACCGCGGCTAGGTCGGCGACACTCTCGGGGCCGTGTATGGGCAGCGCCCTCTCCGACATCGCGAAGCCGTAGACGTAACTGTCGATCAGGGCAAAGGCATGGGCGGCCTGCTGCACGGTGAAGCCTGCCCCCCGCAGGGTGCCGAGAAACGCGTTGTGGTGTCGCAGCGTCGCGGGGCCTGCGTTGAGGCGTGATTGCAGCAGCGGGGTCGCCCACGGGTGACGCCTGAGCACCTGCCGGGCTGAATCCGCTCGCCGGCGCATCTCCGTCTGCCAGTCCCCGCCGACCACCGGTAGCTCGATCTCGCTGAAGACGAGATCGACGATGCCGTCGAGGATCTCGTCCTTGTTGGCGACGTAGTGGTAGACCGACATCGGTTTGACGCCGAGTTCATGGGCCAGCGTGCGGATCGTGAGAGCCGCGATGCCCCCCGCATCGGCCACCGCGACGGCGCCTCCCAGCACCCGATCGCGGCTGAGCGGAACCCGTTCGGCGACTTCTGCCTGATCTGCGGTCTTGGCCATCTCACTCCCCAGTCCGAGCGGTTCGTACTAAGTACTTTACAGGGCCGTACTAAGTACTATACGGTCTCGTACTAAGTACGGTCGACCCACTCGCCAGCGAAAGGCAAGCCGATGATCGAGGTAGAGAACCTGAGCAAGCGTTACGGGGACAAGCTGGCGGTGGCCGGGTTGAGTTTCGTGGTGCAGCCCGCAACCGTCACCGGGTTCCTCGGCCCGAACGGCGCCGGAAAGTCCACCACGATGCGGATGATCGCGGGCCTGGACCAGCCGAGCGCCGGCCGGGTCGCGGTCAACGGCCGCGACTACCGGTCCGCGACCACACCGATGGCCGAACTCGGCGTCCTGCTGGAAGCCAAAGCGGTGCACACCGGTCGGTCGGCCCGCAATCACCTGCTCGCGCTGGCCCAGACCAACGGCATCGGCCGGCAGCGGGTGGATGAGGTGATCGAGCTCGTCGGCCTGCGCGAGGTGGCCCGAAAGCGGGTCGGCGGGTTCTCACTCGGCATGGGCCAGCGGCTGGGAGTGGCCTCGGCGCTGCTGGGCAATCCCAGGACGGTGGTTCTCGACGAGCCGGCCAACGGCCTGGACCCGGAGGGCGTGCTGTGGATGCGCACCATGCTCAAGGCTCTGGCCGCCGACGGACACACGGTGTTCGTGTCATCTCACCTGATGAGCGAGATGGCCCTCACCGCCACCCGGTTGGTGGTCATCGGCCGTGGCCGCCTCATCGCTGACACCACGGTCGCCGAATTCGTCGCCCGCGCCTCACAGAACTCCGTCACGGTTCGCACGCCGGAGGCGGCTCGGCTACGGGATCTGCTGCCGTTTCCGGACATCACCGTGACCAGGGAGCAGTCCGACGTGCTGCGGATCGACGGCCTGACGGCCGAACGCGTCGGCGCCATCGCGTGGCAGGCCCATGTGCCGATTTTCGAGTTGTCCGTCCGGCAAGCCTCACTGGAGGAAGCGTTCATGCACCTGACCCGTGAAACCGTCGACTACCGCTCGACCGAGATCGCGGGCACTGCGGCGGTGGCGGCATGACCGCCACGCTGGCTCCTGCCTCGGCCTCGGCAGCGGCTGCCCGCGCCACCCAGTTGCGGGTGACGCAGCCGCGAGTCCTGCGTTCGGAGTGGACCAAGTTCCGCTCGCTGCGCTCGACGCTGCACACGTTGCTGGTCGCCGCTGTGCTTCTGATCGGGCTCGGCGCCGTGTTCTCGGCCGTCACCGCCAGCCAGCCCAGCGGTTTCGGCCCCGGAGAGAACGCGACATCGACCAGCCTGACCGGCACGTTCTTCGCGCAGCTGGCCATCGGCGTGCTCGGGGTACTGCTGATCAGCGGTGAGTACAGCACCGGCATGATCCGCGCCTCACTGACCGTGGTGCCCCGGCGGCTGCCGATGCTGTGGGCCAAACTGGCCGTGTTCGCCGCGGCGGTGTTTCTCACCATGCTGATCGCCAGCTTCACGGCCTTCGTCACCGGCCAGGCGCTGCTGGAGGGGCACCACCAGAACGCCTCGCTGACCACGCCAGGGACGCTTCGCTCGATCGTCGGCGCGGCGCTCTACCTGACCGTCGCGGGCATCACCGGTGTCGCGTTGGGTGCGTTGCTGCGCAACACCGCCGCCGCGATCTCAACCTTCGTCGGCGCCTTCTTCGTGATCCCGCCGCTGACCATGCTGCTGCCTGCCTCATTCGCCGACCACTTCGCGCAGTACCTGCCATCCAACGCCGGCGCGATGCTGGTCGGCGGCGACTACGGCCTCAGCGACCCGCTGGCGCCGTGGACCGGATTCGGCGTGATGTGCGGCTACGCGGTGGTGTTGATCGGCTTGGCCGCCTGGCAGCTTCGCCGCGTCGACGCCTGACAGGACCCCTGATCGAGTGATCGCCTGATCGACCTGGTCGACCTGATCGAGTGATCGCCTGATCGATCTGGTCGACCTGGTCGCCTGGTCGCCTGGTCGCCTGGTCGACCTGGTCGACCTGATCGCCTCAGTCGGCCGCCGGACTATCCGGCGGCCGGCTGCGCGATGCTCAGTCTTCGGCGGGGCCGGCAGCCAGCCGCACCGCCGCTGCCCCCGCGGTGCCGACGGCGGCGGCGATGCTGGCCGCTGACGGCACGAAGCCGCCGTAACCGCCGAGCAGGCGGCGCATCCGCTGTGACATGCCCACCTGGCCGACGCTCTCGGCCGCGCTCCACCACGGCAACTGCCGAAAGACCTCGGCAAACAGGGCCGCCAGCACCGTCGGGTCGGTCGGCACCAGCCCGCCCAGCCCGACCGCGCCGGCCAGCATGCTCACCAGCGGGCGCAGCGTCGCCCAGGTGGACGAGCCGAGGATGTCGGCCCACTCGCCGTAACTCACGCCGGCCGCGGCGCCGATCAGCAGCGGCGCTCCGGCCGCCACCGCAAGCTTGAGTGCCTCCACCACGGCCAGCAGCACCATCTGCTGGCCGGTGAGCACCTGGGCGCCGGCGATGCCGTTCACCCGCATCCGCATGGTCAGCAGGTCCGCGTCGGAGTGCGCCCAGTTGCGGATCACCCGCACCGAGGGAACCGGATTCCAGGACTCGGCGTCCCACCAGCTGGTGGTCAGGGCGGTGGGAATCAGCGACTCCCAATACAGCAACTCTCCCAGCTCACCGAGGAACGGCAGCCACCCGGCCAGGGTGCCCACTGCCAGCCTGGGCGCCCCGAACGGCATCTGGGAGTAGACCGGCTGCACCTTGTAACCGATCGTCTTGTGGTTCACGAGCTCGGCCTGGATCAGCTGCTCGACCGCCCGGAAATGCGACAGCGGCTGCATGCCGTTGTTTCCGTCGTTGGTCAGCGGAACCAGGTTGCTCCAACTGGCCGGCCCGCCGAACTTGTCTCGCAGCAAGTGCGCCCGGACGTAGTACGCGCCCCTGCCATTGGCGGGCTTGCGGCGCGACAGCACCTGATCCCAGCCGTGCATGGCGGGCGCGTCGTTGGCTGGCTCGCCGCCGGCTTTGGGATAACCGGGGCCGAGCACCGTGTACATGCTGGTGCCGAAACCGCCGCTGCTCAGCGGCCCGAACGTCGGCGCGGCGCTCGGGCCTTCACCCACCAGCCAACCTCCGAGCGAGCGCGCGCCCATCCCGACGCCGATGCCGACGTCGGTGACGGTGTTTCCGACCAGGTTGTTCAGCAGGGCGCGGCGAAGCACGCCAGGCTCGGCCAGGCTACGCCGGACCGGCCCATCGGTGCCCGCTGCCGGCGAGTGCTCGCACTGAGGCGCCGGCCGGCTGGCCGCTTGCCGGCGCAGCGCGCCGACGATCTGGTCGGCGCTGCGATCGGCCGCCCGCTCGGCCGGGTCATCGGCGCGCCCGATCACAGCCGCACCCCCAGCCGAACCTCTCGCCTCGTGCGCGACGTGGGAGAGCTCGTGCGCCAGCAGCCGCTGGCCACCGGCCGAGTCCGGGCTGTAGCTGCCCTGGCTGAAGTAGACGTCGTTGCCGGAGGTGAAGGCGACCGCCTGTACCCGGCGGGCGATTGAGGCGGCCTCGTTGTCGGCATGCACCCGGACGCCGGACAGGTCATGCCCCAGCTGCTGGCCCATCGGCTCGGCTATGCCCGGGGGCAACGGGCGGCCGCCGCCGGCCCGGCGTCGCAAGGTCGACACGATGTCGGACGGGATCTCGGTTCCGCCGAGCGGGTCCTCGGCAGCGCCCGAGCTGCGCCGCAAGTGCGGCTGGACGCTGGCCAACCCCGGCACCGGCGGCATCCAGACCGCCGCGGCGGCCGGGCTCTGCTCAATGACAGTCGGTCGGTGCGGGTCGGCGGAGGTCGGGTCTGACCGTTCGGGCTTGGCCTGCTTGGCCTGCTTGGCCTGCTTGGAAGTGGGGCCGTCCGCCATCGTCGCCCCTCAGCCCGCACCCGACCGCGCCGGCTAACGCGGCAGCGGAATTAAGTCCATGTTAACTGAATGAGGGGGCCGTGAGCAGTCGAGGACGTGTTTCAGCTGGCCGGCGAGCGGGTGGCCAGTGCCTTGGCCGCGATGTCGGTGCGGTGCTGGCTGCCGGCCAACTCGACGCCGGCCACCAGCCGGTACGCCGCGTCGCGCGCCTCGGCCAGGGTGTCGCCGACGGCGGTGGCCGACAGCACCCGGCCGCCGGCCGAGCGCAGCACCCCGTCGCCGTCGCGGCGGGTGCCGGCGTGGATCACCCCGGGCTGGTCGCCGCCGGTGATCGGATCGTCCAGCCGTGGCGGGCCAGGGTAGTTCGCCGCCGCGATCACGACGGTGACGGCCGCGCCGGCGCGCCAACGCAGCGGCGGGTGCTCGGCCAGCGTGCCGGTCGCCGCCGCGTGCAGCAGCCCGGCCAAGGAGGACTCCAGCAGCGCCAGCACCACCTGGGTCTCCGGGTCGCCGAACCTGGCGTTGAACTCGATCACCCGCGGCCCGGCCGCCGTCATCGCCAGGCCGACGTAGAGCAACCCCGCGAACGGCGTGCCTCGCCGGCGCAGCTCGTCCACGGTCGGCTGGGCGACCTGTGCCACCACCTGCTCGACCGTCTCGGCGGGCAGCCAGTCCAGCGGCGCGTAGGCGCCCATGCCACCGGTGTTCGGGCCGGTGTCGCCGTCGCCGATCCGCTTGAAGTCCTGGGCCGGCAGCAACGGCAGCACGCTCACTCCGTCGGTGACGCAGAACAGCGACACCTCGGGACCGTCGAGGTACTCCTCTACCAGCACCCGGCCACACGCTGCGGCGTGCTCGGCGGCCTGGCGCCGGTCAGCGGTCACCACCACGCCCTTGCCCGCTGCCAGGCCGTCGTCCTTGACCACGTAGGGCGGTCCGAACTCCTCCAGCGCGGCGGCGACCTGCTCGGCGGTGACGCACAGCGCGGCCCGGGCGGTGGGCACCCCGGCCGCGGCCATCACGTCCTTGGCGAAGGCTTTGCTGCCCTCGAGCTGGGCCGCCTGCCGCGACGGTCCGAAGCAGGCGATGCCGGCGGCGCGGACCGCGTCGGCGGCGCCGGCCACCAGCGGCGCCTCCGGGCCGATCACCACTAGGTCGGCCCGGACGTCGACGGCCAGCGCGGCGACCGCGGCCGGGTCCGAGGCGTCCAGTCCGCGATGCTCGGCGATAGTCGCGGTGCCCGCGTTGCCTGGAGCGCAGATCAGCGCGGTGACCGCGGGGTCGGCCGCCAGCGACAGGCAGAGGGCGTGCTCACGAGCACCGGAGCCAACGACAAGAACCCGCATACCCGCCAGGCTAACTAGTGGAGGGTATGCGGGTTCTGCTGCCAGGCGGCAGCGGCTGTCAGCAGCCGCAGGTGTAGTACAGGATGTCCCAGTGCGAGCCCTCGTCGCAGTAGATGTTGCCCGAGGCGGCCTGCCACTGCGGGTAGCCGTCGCCGCGGTTGCCGATCCGGGTGAAGCTGTTCTTGATGTAGGAGTCGACGCAGGTGCGGTGGCTGATGTCGACCTTGTAGCCGTTCCAGTGGCTGTAGGTGCCGCTGGCGTGACCGGTCTCGGTGCCACCGGTGATGTTGATCGAGCAGCCGCTGGAGCGCTTGAGGGTGATGACGCCCGAGATGGTGCTCTGGTTGATCTGCTCGAACGACGTGCACGTCGAGATGTTGCGGTTGGAGCAGTTACCGCTGGAGCTCCAGGTGATGCCCGCGCTGGACAGCTGCGAGGTGGCCTGGGCGTGGGTCAGCTTGGTGACGGCCGAAGCCGGGGCGCTGGTCGCGACCAGGCCGGTCAGCGCCATCACCAGGCCCGCTAGGAGTACGAAAAAGCGATTTCTCATGGATGAGCCAATCAGTCGGGGGACGGAAAGGGGGTGTAAGTAAGGCACACGGTGGCGTATAGGGCCAATGCCGTCAAGCCGGGCCGAAATCGCTTCACTGTGCCCACACAGCGGACCCGGGTGGCGTCTGCGCGCACCCCCGCCTCCGGGTTGACCGACCTGCCGACCGCTGCCGAGCGCAGCGCTGAGCCGCGCGGGCTCAGCGCTGCGCCTGTGCGGCTGTGCGGCTGTGCGGCTGTGCGGCTGTGCGGCTGTGCGGCTGTGCGGCTGTGCGGCTGTGCGGCTGTGCGGCTGTGCGGCTGTGCGCGACGATCAGCCGCGCGACTTCAGCAAGGCCCGAGCCTCCTTGCCGAACATGGCATCGGACCTGAGCGATTCAAGCACCTGCCGTCCTCGTTGACCGCCGAGGCGTTTGATGGCGCTCAGGAAGTGGATGCGTGTATCGCCACGGGAGTCCTCGTGCAGCAGCTCGATCAGCTCATCGAGGTGCTGCTCAGTCGCGGATGCGGCCAGCGCGACGGCCAACCCTTCTTCCTCACCCCGCCCCTGCGCTTTCACATAGAGCTTTCGCAAGATGCCCCATGCGAAGGCGGCTGGTTTCACCGCTAGCGCGCTGGCGATGCCTTCCATCACCCGGTCGGGGTAACCCCCTTGCTGCAGATGCTTCAGCAGCACCGGCAGCGCCGCCGGGTATGGGTCCGATGTGTTGACCAGATCCCAGACCGAATCGACCTCTACTCCGGCGTCGCGCAGATCAGCCACGATTGGCTGCTCAGCGCGGCGCAATTCCCGCACGCGCACCTGGCGCTCCGCCTCGGCCGCTCCGGTTCTGCGCTGGTATTCCTGATCGTCCTGCAACTCGGCGATCAGCTCAGCGGCCGTTTCGCCCTTCGACGACTTCTTCCGAGCCGTCATGAGATGACCTCGTCAGCGGGCTGGCCATCTCTGATCGCCGCCCATGCCCTAGCTGTGATGTCCAGGCAGGTTGGTCAGGCGGCTGATCGGCGGTAGGGCTCCGATTGCGCTGTGGGCTCGGTGGTGATTGTAGAAGTGCAGCCATGCTGGGAGTGCTTGGCGGCGGGCTGTCTCGGAGTCGTAGTAGCGGGCGT
>DASWNX010000033.1 GCA_036399055.1 Jatrophihabitans sp. | reverse complement strand
ACCGGCGCGCTGATCTCGCCCCGGGCGACCAGGTCGTTGAACGCCAGGCCGGCGCGGTCCCGCTCGCCGTAGCCGAGCCAGCAGATCCGGGCCGGCAGGCCCTGGAAGTGCACCCGTTCCTGCGCCATGGTGATCCATCGGCGCAGCGACTCGTTCTCCGGGAACAGCTCGAGCACGGCCCGGTCGGTGCGGGCGATGTCCTTCGGGTCGCCCGACAGCGCCGCCCACCGGAACGGGCCCTTGCCCTCGGCGAACAGCGGGCGGATGTAGGCCGGGACGAAGCCGGGAAAGGCGAAGGCGCGGGAGTAGCCGGCCAGCTGGGCCTCGCCGCGGATGGAGTTGCCGTAGTCGAAGACCTCGGCGCCGGCGTCGGCGAAGCCCACCATCGCCTCGACGTGGCGGGCCATCGAGGCCCGGGCCCGTCCGGTGAACTCCTCCGGCTTGCGGGCGGCGTACTCCTTCATGTCCTCGAACTCGACCCCGATCGGCAGGTAGGCCAGCGGGTCGTGCGCGGAGGTCTGGTCGGTGACGATATCGATCGGGGCGCCGTTGGCCAGCATTTGCGGCACCAGGGACGCGGCGTTGCCGAGCAGCCCGATCGACAGCGGGCGGCGGGCATCGCGGGCCTCGACCGCAAGGTCCAGCGCGTGCTGCAGGGAATCGGCCTGCACGTCGAGGTACCTGTGCTCGATCCGGCGCGCGATCCGGCTGGGGTCGCACTCGATGCAGATCGCCACCCCGTCGTTCATGGTGACCGCGAGCGGTTGGGCGCCACCCATCCCGCCCAGGCCGGCGGTCAGCGTGATGGTGCCGGCCAGGGTGCCGTTGAACCTCTTCGCCGCGACCGCCGCGAAGGTCTCGTAGGTGCCCTGCAGGATGCCCTGGGTGCCGATGTAGATCCAGGAGCCGGCGGTCATCTGGCCGTACATGGTCAGCCCGAGCTGCTCCAGCCGGCGGAACTCCTCCCAGTTGGCCCAGTCGCCCACCAGGTTGGAGTTGGCGATCAGCACCCGCGGCGCCCACTCGTGGGTCTGCATCACCCCGACCGGGCGGCCAGACTGCACCAGCAGGGTCTCGTCCAGCTTCAGGGTGGTCAGCGTCCGGACGATCGCGTCGTAGCTGGGCCAGTCCCGGGCCGCCTTGCCGGTGCCGCCGTAGACCACCAGGTCCTCGGGGTGCTCGGCCACCTCAGGGTCGAGATTGTTCATCAGCATGCGCAGCGGCGCCTCGGTCTGCCAACCCACTGCTGTCAGTTCCGTGCCGCGAGCCGCTCGGATCACCCGGGAAGTAGAAGTCATGCCAGACATGGTGGCTCGCCGCGCCTGGATTGGCCAGACCGGGGTCGGGGGGTGGCGTCCTCGACCCCCGAGCGGGGTCATCATGGTGGCTACACGCCGGTGACGCCGGCGGCGGCAGTGGTGGCAGCACCACGTGAGAAGGGGACAGGTGGCGATGGCCGGCGATCCGCCAGCGGCAGTGATTCCGGCAACCGGTCAGCAGGCGCAGTCCCAGGCCGGTCCGGAGCCGGTCGCCAGCTCCCCGCTGGACGCCCTCAGCTGGCCGGTGCGAACCGCCCGGCTTCACCTGCGCGCCGCTGTGGCCGACGACGCGGAGGCGGTCTGGGGGTTTTGGCAGCTTGAGGCCGTCACCCGCTGGGTGACCCGTGCCCCCGCCACGTTCGAGGAGCATCGCGCCGTGTTCGTCAGCCCTGCCCGGCTGGCGACGACGCTCATCGTCGAACTCGAGGGCGCGGTCATCGGCGATCTGATGATCAACGTCGAGGACGCCTGGGCGCAGGCCGAGGTCGCCGAGCAGGCGCAGGGGGTGCAGGCCGAGCTGGGCTGGTTCCTGCATCCTGACCACACCGGGCGCGGATATGCCACCGAGGCGGTCCGCGAGCTGATCCGGATCTGCTTCACCGACCTCGCCCTGCGCCGGGTGACGGCCAACTGCTTCGCCGAGAACGAGGCGTCGTGGCGGCTGATGGAGCGGGTCGGCATGCGCCGTGAGCTCTACACCGTCCGCGACTCGCTGCATCGGTCGCGAGGGTGGCTCGACGGCATGGGCTATGCCTTGCTCGCCGACGAGTGGCAGCCCTAGAAGCGAACCAGGCGGGATCCGGCCGGGCAGCGCGCGGCCAGTGCGCGGCTCAGGGCACGTCCACCAGCCCGGCCAGCGCCGGGATCACTCGCTGGGCGAGCTCGATGTCACCGGTCAGGTCCCGGTCGGTGACCACGGGCGACAGCCGCTCGCACACCTCGACGGCACGGGCCTGGCGCGCGGTCAGCGGGGGCTGGCTCATCCGGACCGCTCGCAATGCCGCTACCAGCTCGCAGGCCACCAGCAGCTCATACCGGTCGGCGGCGGCGAGCAGCTGCCGGGCCGCCAGTGAGGCGAAGCTGGCGGTGTCCTCGAAGCCGCGCGAGAGCGTGATGCTCTGGGTCGAGGCCGGCGCGGTGGCCGCCCGCAGGTCTCCCAGCGCGGCGGCGGCCACGTACTCGACCACCATCACCCCCGACGCCCCAGCCGTGCCGTCGCCGAGGAAGGGCGCCAGCCCCGTGTGGTTGGGCTCGCTGACGTAGGTCAGCCGGTTGAGCGCCAGCTGGCCGGACTGCACCGCGGCGATCGCGGCGGTGTCGCAGGCCAGGGCCAGGTACCCGGCGTGGAAGCCGCCGTGGTGGGCCACCGAGCCGTCGGCCAGGATCGAGGGGTTCTCCGAGGGCGCGTTGGCGTAGGCGTCGATCGTCGCGGTCAACTGGGTGAGCGCGTCCAGCAGGATGCCGTGTCCCTGCGGCAGCGCGCGCAGGCCGTACGGGTCCTGGATCCTGGCCGGCTCGGGCGCGCCGACCAGGGTGCGCATCAGCCGGCAGGTCGTCCTGGCGCCAGGCATCGGAGTGGCGCGCTCGACCGGTGCGGCGTAGGCCTCGGCGTTGCCGCCGACCGCGGCGAAGCTCAGCGCGGCCACCACCAGCGCCGCCCGGGCGGTGGCCGTGAAGCACCGGACGGCCAGCGCGGCATCGGAGAGCGCGGCGGCATTGCTGGAGATGAACGGCAGCGCGTCATGCGGTCCGAACACCAGCCGGTCCTGTCGGGGTGAGCGATCCTGCAGCGCCAGCGCCGTGGTGGCCAGCGCTGACAACTCGGCGGTGCCGATGCCGACGAACTCCCGGATGACCGGCAGCGCGTCGGCGTTGATCATGTCGGCCAGCGCGTGGACCACGGCCGGGCGCAGGCCGGCGCCGCCGGCGCAGAGCTGGTTGAGCCGGATCAACAGCATGGCCCGCACCCGGTCGGCCGAGCGGACGCTGCCGGCCGAGGTGGCATGGCTGCGCAGCAGGCCCTGAGCGCCCTCGGTGTCAGGTTCGACATCGACGGCCCGGTTGGCGCCGACCCCGGTGCTCACGCCGTAGATCGGGCGCTGCCGGGCGGCCAGCACCGCCTGCTGGTGTGATCGCAGGACCCGGTCGAGGGCCTGCTCGCTCACTTCGACTCTCAGCGGGCCGGTCGCGGCAGCCCCGATCTGAGCTGTCGTGAGGCGCTGCCCGTCAATCCGGATCGCCAAGGCGCCCCTCCACTGTCGCGGAGGCGGATTCTGTCACACGCAGGCGCCAGGGTTACAGATCAATCCGGCGATGGAACAATGCGCGTTGATGCTCGTTGAGCAGCAACGGCACAGCAGGTGGCGTCCGCTCACTTCGAGGCGTCCGCTCACTTCGAGGCGTCCGGCCTCGACCGGCCTGAAGGTGACTTGCTCTCGTGATCCGATTCGATTCGGTCTCCAAGCACTACCCCGACGGCACCGTGGCCGTCGACTCGCTGGACATGGTGGCCCCGTCCGGCCAGATCACCGTCCTCGTCGGCCCGTCCGGCTGCGGAAAGACGACCTCGCTCCGGATGATCAACCGGATGATCGAGCCGACCTCGGGCAAGGTCTGGCTCGATGACAAGGACACCTCGACCATCGCCACCCACGAGCTGCGCCGCCAGATCGGGTACGTGATCCAGCACGCGGGGCTGTTTCCGCACCGTACGATCCTGGACAACATCGCCACGGTGCCGTTGCTGCTCGGCTGGGACCGCAAGAAGGCGCGAGCGCGCAGCCGCGAGCTGCTGGAGCGGGTCGGGCTGCCGGCCCACTTCGCCGACCGCTATCCCGCTCAGCTCTCCGGCGGCCAGCAGCAGCGCGTCGGAGTGGCCCGGGCGCTGGCCGCCGACCCGCCGGTCATGTTGATGGATGAGCCCTTCAGCGCGGTGGACCCCGTCGCACGCGAGCAATTGCAAGAGGAGTTCCTGCGGCTTCAGAACGAGCTCGGCAAGACCATCGTGTTCGTCACCCATGACATCGATGAGGCGATCAAGCTCGGCGACCAGGTCGCGGTGCTGCGGGTCGGCGGCCGGCTCGCCCAGCTGGCCACCCCGGCGCAGCTGCTGAGCGAACCGGCTGACGCCTTCGTGGCGGCCTTCGTCGGGCGTGACCGGGGTTACCGGGCGCTGGGCTTCACCCCGGCCGGCGAGATCGCCACCCGCGACGAGCCCACCATCGCGATGGGCTCCTCGCTGGCCGGCGCCGAGTCCGCCGACGGCTGGTTGCTGGCCGTGGACCACCTGGGCGCCCCGCAGGGGTGGCTGCGGCTGGCCGATCCTCGTTCGGCGAAGGCAGGCCAGGACGGGGTCATCGTCACCGAGCAGCTGCTGCACCGGGGCGGCACGGTGGCCGGTCAGGGCGGTTCGCTGCGCGCGCTGCTGGACGCCTGCCTGTCCTCGCCCAGCGGGCGTGGCGTGGTGGTGGACGACGCCGGCCGGCTGGCCGGCACCGTGACCGCCGCCGAGGTGCTGGCCCTGATCGAGCAGCGCTCGCCCGCCGGCGCCGCCGGGCAGCCCGCCGGGAGCGGCCAGTGATCGACTATTTCAGGGCGAACTCCGAGGAGATCATCAGCTGGTTCGGCTGGCATGCCCGGCTCTCGGCGCTGCCGCTGCTGATCGGGTTGCTGATCGCCTTGCCGCTGGGCTGGCTGGCCCGCCGTCACCGCTGGCTCTATCCGCCGCTGGTGACCGCCGCCGGCCTGCTCTACACGATCCCGTCGCTGGCGTTGTTCATCCTGTTGCCGGGGGTGCTCCGAACCAGGATCCTCGATCCGGTCAACGTCGTGGTGGCGCTGACGATCTACACGGTGGCGCTGCTGGTCCGGGTGGTGGCCGATGCCCTGGCCGCGGTGCCCGAGGAGGTGCTGCAGGCAGCCACCGCGATGGGCTACCGCAGGACAGGCAGGCTGCTCAGGGTCGAGCTGCCGATCGCCGTGCCGGTGATCGCGGCCGGCCTGCGGGTGGCGGCGGTGTCCAACGTCAGCCTGGTCTCGGTGTCGGCGCTGATCGGCGTTCCAGAGCTCGGCCAGCTGTTCACCAACGGCTTCCAGCTCAGCTACCAGACCCCCATCCTGCTGGGCATCCTGTTGTCGGTGTTGCTGGCACTGATCTTCGACTCGGTGATCGGACTGCTGGCCAGGCTGCTGACGCCCTGGCGGCGGGCGGTGGCGCGATGATCTCCGACGTCTGGAACTGGCTCACCACCTCCTCGCACTGGCACGGCCCCGACGGGATCCCCGTCCACCTCAGAGAGCACCTGCAGTACTCGGTGATCGCGCTGCTGATCGCGGCGGCCATCGCACTGCCGCTCGGCCTGCTGATCGGGCACACCGGCCGCGGCAGCTTCGTGGTGGTGGCGGTGGCCAACTCGTTCCGGGCGCTGCCCACGGTCGGCCTGCTCACCTTCTTCGTCATCCTGATCTCCCCGCACATCCCCAGCACCGGAACGGCGACCTACCTCATTCCCAGTGAGATCGTCCTGGTGCTGTTGGCCATCCCGTCCATGCTGACCAGCACCTACGCGGGGATCAGCGCGGTCGACCCGGCAGTGCGCGACGCTGCCAAGGGCATGGGAATGCGCGGCTCCCAGACGCTCTGGCAGGTGGAAGTGCCCAACGCGCTGCCCCTGATCCTGTCCGGTGTGCGGAGCTCGTTCCTGCAGGTGATCGCCACCGCCACCATCACCGCCTATGTGTCCCTGGGCGGCTTCGGCCGCTACCTTCTCGACGGCCTGGCTCAGCAGGACTACCCGCAGATGGCCTCGGGCGCGGTGCTGGTCGCGCTGCTGGCCATGCTGATCGACCTGGTGCTGGCAGTGATCCAGCGCTACGTCGTCTCCCGCGGCATCACCGGCCGGTACTCCCGCACGCGGGCGCCGGACCCGGCCGGGCAGCAGGCGATGTTGGCCACCGCTCCGATGAGCTGAGCGGTGGCCCAAGCGGCCCCGCATTATGATCACGTCATCGACATAGGGGGCTCACCACAATGACATCGATCCGCGTTCTCGCCGCGACTGCCGTCAGCGCCGGCCTGCTCTTTCTCACAGCCTGTGGCGACAGTTCCGATCCCACCCAGGCCGCTCCCGGCGGAGCGGGCTCGACGGCGGCCACCGACACCATCGTGGTCGGTTCGGCGAACTTCCAGGAGAACGTCGTGCTGGCCAACATCTACGCCGGCGCTCTCAAGGCCAAGGGCGTCAAGGTCAGCACCAAGCTCAACATCGGCAGTCGCGAGGCCTATCTGCCGGCTCTCAAGGACGGCTCGATCGACCTGATCCCGGAGTACTCCGGCGTTCTGCTGCAGTACTTCGACAAGAGCGCCACCGCGGTCAGCAGTGACGACGTCTACGCCGCGCTGCAGAAGGCCACGCCGCAGCCGTTGACCGTCCTGAAGCAGTCAGCCGCCGAGGACAAGGACGCGATCGTGGTCACCAAGGAGACCGCGGCCAAGTACAACCTTAAGTCGATCGCCGACCTGAGCGCGGTGGCGGGCAACCTCACCCTCGGCGCCCCGCCGGAGTTCCAGACCCGGACCGATGGAATCCCCGGGCTGCAAAAGGTCTACGGGGTGAAGTTCAAGACCTTCAAGAAGCTGGACCCGGGTGGTCCGCTCACCCAGAACGCTTTGAAGAACGGCCAGATCGACGCCGGTGACATCTTCACCACCGACCCGCTGATCGCCAAGAACGGCTGGGTCGTGCTGGAGGACCCCAAGGACCTCTACACCGCCCAGAACGTGGTGCCGCTGATCAACGCCCAGAAGGCCTCGGACAATGTCAAGGCGGCTCTGGACGCGGTCTCGGCCAAGCTCACCACCGAGGACCTGATCAAGATGAACGAGCAGGTGTCGCTGGAGAAGCAGAACGCCGAGGAAGTCGCCCAGAAATGGCTGTCCGACGCCGGACTGCTGGCCTAGAACCGCCCTGACCCCGAGGCCCGCATGACCGACCAGCCCTCCTTCGACCGGATGTGGGATGAGCTCACCCCGATCGGACGGTCGGCAGCCACCGGCGGTTATCAGCGGTTCGCCTGGACCCGCGTCGACCACGACCTGCGGGAGTGGTTCGCCGGCCAGGCGGCCGGCCGAGGCCTGTCGCTGACGCTGGACCGGGCCGGCAACCAGTGGGCCTGGTGGGGTGAGCCCTCGGCTGGACTGCGCGGCCTGGCGATCGGCAGCCACCTCGACTCGGTGCCCGACGGCGGCGCCTTCGACGGGCCGCTGGGAGTGGTGTCGGCGTTCGCGGCGGTGGACGCCTTACGGCGACAGGGCTTTGCCCCCCGGCGGCCGATCGGCATCGTCAACTTCGGTGACGAGGAGGGCGCCCGGTTCGGCATCGCCTGCGCCGGGTCGAGGTTGATCACCGGCGCGCTGCCCGCTGACCGCGCCCGGGCGCTGACCGACGCCGAGGGGACTCCGATGGCCGAGGCGATGCGGGCCTCGGGCCTGGACCCCGACAGCGTCGGCGCCGACCCCGAGACCCTCGGCCGGCTCGAGTGCTTCGTGGAACTGCATGTCGAGCAGGGCCGCGGCCTGGTGGACCTGGGACAGCCCGTCGCGGTGGGCTCGCAGATCTGGCCGCACGGCCGCTGGCGGATCGAGCTGCCGGGTGAGGCCAACCACGCCGGCACCACCCGGCTGGCTGACCGCCGGGACCCGATGCTGGCCTACGCCAGGCTGATCCTGGCCGCCCGGGAGGCGGCCGAGCGACGCGGCTCGGTGGCCACCATGGGCAAGGTGAGCGTTTTTCCCAACGGCGTGAACGCGATTCCGTCCCGGGTCACCGCCTGGCTGGACGCCCGGGGCCCCGACGCCGAGCAGGTGCTGGCCGTGGTGGCCGAGCTGCAGGCACTGGCCGGCGACGCCGGTGGCAGCCTGCTGCGGGAGTCCTGGACCGAGGCCACCCGCTTTGAGGCCGCGCTGAGCGACCGGATCAGCGCTGTGCTGCCCGACGCCCCGGCGCTGGGCACCGGAGCCGGGCACGACGCGGGCATCCTGGCCAACGCGGGCATCCCCACCGCCATGCTGTTCGTGCGCAATCCCAGCGGCGTCTCGCATTCACCGGCCGAGCACGCCGAGCTCGCCGACTGCCACGCCGGAGTCCGAGCGCTGACCTCGGTGGTGGCCGAGCTGGCCGGATGAGCAGTTACTGGGCGCCCTACGGCTGGTTGCCCGGCGGCGTCGCTGAGCAGGTCCGGCTGGTCGCCGAGGCCGGCCGCTGGGTGCGGGTCGAGGCCGGCGTCGCGCCGGCCGGTCAGGACGTCCGGCTGCCCGGCCTGGTGCTGCCCGGCTTCGCCAACACCCACTCCCATGCCTTTCACCGGGCCTTGCGGGGCCGCACCCACGGCGACGGCGGCACCTTCTGGACCTGGCGGGACCGGATGTACGCACTGGCCCGGCGGCTGGAGCCGGAGTCGTATCACCTGCTGGCCAGAGCGGTTTACGCCGAGATGGCGCTGGCCGGGATCAGCGCCGTGGGCGAGTTCCACTACCTGCACCACCAGCGCGACGGCAGCCGTTATCCCGATCCCAACGCCTTCGGCCACGCGCTGCTGCAGGCGGCGGCCGAGGCCGGCATCCGGATTACCCTGCTGGACACCTGCTACCTCAGCGGCGGTCTCGGCCCGGCCGGTCACCTCGAACTCGACGAGGTGCAGCGCCGGTTCAGTGACGGCTCGGCGACCGGCTGGCGGCAGCGGGTGGCGCTGCTGGCCCGGGCCGAGACCGACCGCGCCCGGGTCGGCGCGGCGATCCACTCGGTACGGGCGGTGCCGGCCGGCCAGCTCGCCGACGTCGTCACCGCCTCGGCCGGACGGCCGCTGCACGCCCACGTCTCCGAGCAACCGGCTGAGAACGAGGCCACCCAGGCCCATTACGGCTGCAGTCCCAGCCAGCTGCTGGCCGCGCACGGCTTCGGCGGCCCGCTGCACACCGCGGTGCACGCCACCCACCTGAGCGCTGAGGACATCGCGCTGCACGGCCGCGCCGGGACCAACATCAGCTTCTGCCCGACCACCGAGCGGGACCTGGCCGACGGCATCGGGCCGGCGCCGGAGCTGGCGGCGGCAGGCGCCCGTCTCACCTTGGGCAGCGACCAGAATGCCTGCGTGGACCTGCTTGAGGAGGCGCGCGCGCTGGAGCTCGACGCCCGCCTGGCCAGCCTGCGCCGAGGCCGGTTCACCCCTGCCGAGCTGGTCGAGGCGATGACCGGGCACGCCAGCCTCGGCTGGTCGGACGCGGGACGGCTGGCGCCCGGCCAGCGGGCCGACCTGGTGGCGCTGCGGCTGGACACCGTCCGGACCGCCGGCGCGCTACCGGAGCAGGTGACGCTGGTCGCCGGCGCGGCCGACGTCGACACGGTGCTCGTCGATGGGCGGCTGGTGGTCTCCGGTGGCCGGCACGTCCTGGGCGACGTGGCCGGCCTGCTGGCCGAGGCCATCGCCCCGCTCTGGCGCTGACCCGTCAGCCATTGTGCGGCCTGAGTCCGCGGTTTCCACCGTGAAACCGCGGATTCAGGCCGCACAAAGCAGCAGAGGCAGCCCTAGTCCTCAGGCCAGCCGGGTGGGCCCCAGCCGCAGGGCGGCCGGGGCGGAGTCCGGCACGACCGGGCTCACGGGGGGCACCGGGTCCAGGCGGCGGTAGGGCTGCCCCAGCGCCGGCCGAGGATCGGGCTCGCCCTTGTTGGGCCACAGCGCCGTCGCCCGCTCCGCCAGCGCGGTGATCGACAAGGACGGGTTGACGCCGAGGTTGGCCGACAGCGCCGAGCCGTCCACCACGTGCAGCCCGCCATAGCCGTAGAGCCGGTGGTACGGATCGATCACCCCGGTCTCGGCGGAGTCCCCGATCGGGCAGCCGCCGATGAAATGCGCGGTCATGGGCACGTTGAACAGATCGCCATAGGTCCCGCCCGGTGTGCCGCCGATGTTGTCGGCAAGCTGGCGGGCGGCCTGGTTGGCCACCGGGATCCAGCTCGGATTGGGCTCACCGCCGCCCTGGACCGAGGTCAGCCTCCTCCGTCCGAGCCGGGTCTTCCTGCTCAGCACGGTGATCGAGTTGTCCAGGGACTGCATCACCAGCAGGATGATGGTCCGCTCGGACCAACGCCTGAGCACCACGGTCCGCAGGACCGCCCGGGGATCGCGGGCTGCCACCCGAAGCCATTGCCCGATGCGGTTGCCGGGGCTGCCGCCGTCGGTGAGGACGGTGCTCAGCAGGCCCATCGCGTTGCTGCCCCTGCCGTAGCGGACCGGCTCGATATGGGTGTGCGGGTCGGGATGCCAGGAGGAGGTGATGGCCACTCCGCGGGTGTAGTCGGCATGGCGGTCCCCGGACACGCCGAGCAGGGCCTCGGAGTTGGTCCGGGTGAGCTGGCCCAGCCGCGCCGAGACGCGGGGCAGCGTGCTGGCCCGCAAGCCGTGCAGCAGCTTCTGGGTGTTGTACGCGCCGGCGGAGAACACCACCTGATCGGCGGTGTGCACCCGGCTGTCGCGCCGGGGCCGCCAGCTGCCGGTGCGGACCACCGTGACCTGGTAGCCGCCACCGGGCATCTGCCGGACCCCGGTGACGGTGGTCAGCGGGTGCACGGTGGCGCCGGCCCGCTCGGCCAGGGCCAGGTAGTTCATGGTGAGGGTGTTCTTCGCCCCGTGCCGGCATCCGGTCATGCACTCACCGCACTCGATGCAACCGGTGCGCTCGGGCCCGGCGCCGCCGAAGAACGGATCAGGCACCCGCACGCCGGGCTCCTTGCGCCCGTCCCGGCCGAAGAACACCCCGACCGGAGTCAGCCTGAAGGTGTCGCCGGCGCCGAACTGGTCGGCCAGCCGCTTCATCTGCACGTCCGAGGGCGTCATGCTGGGGTTGGTCACCACCCCGAGCATCTTCTTGGCCTGGGCGTAGAACGGCGCCAGCTCCGAGCGCCAGTCGGTGATGTGAGCCCACTGCGGGTCGGAGAAGAACGGCTCGGGGGGCTCGTACAGGGTGTTGGCGTAGTTCAGCGAGCCGCCGCCGACCCCGGCGCCGGCCAGGATCACGACATTCTTGAGCAGGTGGATCCGCTGGATGCCGGTTAGTCCCAACCTCGGCGCCCAGACGAAGTTCGCCAGATCCCAGGACGTCGTGGGCAGCGTGCCCTCGTCGAAGCGGCGGCCGGCCTCGACGACGCCGACCCGGTAACCCTTCTCGGTGAGCCGCAGGGCTGTCACGCTGCCGCCGAAGCCGGAGCCGATCACCAGCACGTCGTAGTCGTTCTGCGCTGCCAACGGGGTCTCCTTCGCGAAGCTAACTGGGTGGGGGAGCCATGCCCGCCCACGCGAGCGAACCGGGCTCGCTGGACGGCCACCTCGGACAGTGCCTAGTGACCCCTTCTGCTGTCTATAGAGCTCTTGTCTACAGGCACCACCGTGTCCAGGGGCGCCACCGCATCCCAGCTGAGGGTCAATTCACCGAGCCGGTGCCGGGCGGGGGTGCTCAGCACCGGCCACTCCGCGGCCACGCTGTCAGCCATCGCCTGCCAGCGCTGCCGGGGCCCGAAGACGGCCAGCGGAGCGTGCCGGTCCCAGGCGGCGTCCATCGCGCGCAACAGCCGATGGATCGGCTCGCCGGTGACGTTGCGGTGGATGAGCGCCTTGACCAGCCGGTCCGCCACGTCCGAGGGGCGCTGCAGGTCGGCCAGCCGACAGCTCAAGGTCAGGCTCAGCGGACCCTGAGCGTCCAGCAGCACCCAGCTGGCCCGCCTGCCCAGCTCGTCGCTGGTGCCTTCGATGACAACGCCGCCGGGCGCCAGCTGGCTGCGCATTCGCCGCCAGGCCTCGGGCACCGCTGAGGGCGGGTACTGCCGCAGCACGTTGGCCGCCCGGACGATCACCGGATGCCGCCCTGCCAGCTCGAAACCACCCAGGCCGAAGCTCAGCCCGGGCCCGCTCGCCGGCTGGGCGGCAGCCACCCGCTCGGGGTCGATCTCCAGGCCGAGCACCTCGACGTCGGGCCGGTGCGGGCGCAACCTGCCCAGCAGCTCGACGGCGGTGACCGGGCTCTGGCCGTAGCCGAGGTCTATCACCAGCGGCACCGCGGCCCGCCGCAGCGGGTCGGCGAGCTGAAAGGCCATCCAGTTGTCCATCCGGCGTAACCGGTTGGGGTTGGTGGTGCCCCGAGTCGGCAGTCCGAGCGCCCTGGCCCGGCCGGCTGCCAGCCGTGGCTGCTTGGTCACGGTGGAGATCCTTCCCGATGCCGGCCCGCGGCGCGTCCCGGGACGACACGTGAAGACCCGATCGTCACGTGAAGACCCTGAGCGGAGGTGAGCCAGGCAGGTTCGGCGGCTTGACTTGGATGCAGACGCCTCCAGGGAATTGTACTTTTTGAACTATCCGATACCGTGCTTATACGAGCCGGCGACCGGCTAACGTATGAAGCCACATCGGACACCACGAATTGCGAGGAACGGGTTGGCCAGCGAACGCGTCACCTTCGCTGATGTCCTCCGAATTCGCGAGTTTCGGGTCCTGTGGATAGCTGACGCGCAATCGGCGGTCGGCGATCAGATCGCCCGGGTGGCGCTGTCGGTGCTGGTGTTCCAGCAAACCGCCTCGGCCCTGCTCACCGCGCTCACCTACGCGCTGACCTTCCTGCCCGCGATGCTCGGCGGCGTGCTGCTGTCCGGGCTCGCCGACCGGTTGCCGCGCCGTCAGGTGCTGGTGGGCTGCGATGTCATCCGCGCGGTCCTGATGGGGGGCATGGCGATCCCCGGCGTGCCGATCTGGCTGCTGTGCGTCCTGCTGGTGGCGGCGGTGCTGACCGAGGCCCCGTTCATGGCCGCGGAGTCCTCGCTGATGCCGATCATCCTCGAGGGTGAGTACTACATAGTGGGCACCGGCCTGCGCACCATCACCAACCAGGTGGCTCAACTGGCCGGCTTCGCCGGCGGCGGCCTGGTCATCGCGCTGATCGGCGCCCGGGCGGGCCTGGCACTTGACGCCCTCACCTTCGCGCTGTCCGCGGTGTTGATCATGTTCTCGATCAAGGCCCGGCCGGCGGCCGTCGCCGGCTCCATGGGCGACGACAGCGTCGGCCCGAATTTCCTGAGCGGAGTGTCTTCAGGCCTGCGGCTGATCTTCCACGACCCGAAGCTCCGCACCCTGCTCGGGCTGGCCTGGTTGGCGGGGCTGTATGTGGTGCCAGAGGGGGTGGCCGCCCCCTATGCCCACGACCTCGACCAGGGCCCAATCGCCACCGGCCTGCTGATGGCCGCGATGCCGGCCGGCACCGCGATCGGCACCTACGTGTGGGTCCGCTTCGTGCCCAGCGGCATCCGGTCCAGATGGATGGGCCCGATGGCTGTCGGGGTCGGGGTTCCCCTCGCATTGTGCGTCCTGCACCCGAACCTGGCCTTCTCGCTGATCCTGTGGACGGTGGCCGGGATGTTCTTCGGCTACCAGGTGCAGGTGATCACCGAATTCGTTCAGTCGGTGCCCGACCAGCAGCGCGGGCAGGCGATCGGGATCGCGTCCTCCGGTCTGCTCGCGGTGCAGGGCTGCGGCATCCTGCTCGGCGGCATCGTCGCCAGTGTGTGGAGCGTCAACGGCGCGGTGGCGAGCGCCGGCCTGCTCGGCGCGGCGCTCGCGGTGGTGCTGTCGTGGGCCTGGCATCGATCCAGCTCCACAACCTCGCATCAGGAGTCGGCAGCGCCGCTGACGCTGCCCATCCCCCTCGAACGGGTCGCCGAGGGCCGAGTGGCTGAGGACCAGGTCGCAGACCCGCCTACCGATGACCGGGTCGTCGAAGACCGATCCACCGCCTGAGCAGCGCAGCGGTCCAGGGCCAGCGCCCGTCGGTGAGCGTGTCACCTCCTTGAGTTCGTCGGGTTGGCGTCCTGTGGTTTAGGGCCAGCGCCAGTTGTCGAGCATTGCTGTGCCTCCTCACGTCGTGATCGGTGTGCAAAGGCCTGCCGTCTAGGGCCAGCGCCAGTTGTCGAGCATCTGTCAAACCTCCCTCTGGACGCGTCTTCGCCCCGATAAGTATGTTATGAGGGCGTACTGGTGCTTTCCTACTTATGGGTGGTTACGCAGATGACAACCCGTCCTCGATCCACTAACTTCTGAGGCAAGACAACCGGGTGGGGAAGTATGTTCCGAACAGCACGCGGCGCACCGATTCCGCCACTGGCGAGGTTCCGCTCGTGGGACCTCTGGGCCACCCCGCGGGCGATGTTGGCTTTCGTGCTGACTATCGACGCACTGATCTTCATAGTGGCTTTGTGTCTGATTATCAACACTCAACCCGTTGTGTCAGATGTCGCGCGGCTCGCGATCCTGCTCGGTCTGTGGGTCCTCTTTGAAGAGACCTCTCACCGGATCGCTCGATTACGCATCAGGTTAGCCGCCTACGGCCACGTCGACATGACCTCGGTCTGGACGTTCGCCGCTGCCCTGATCCTGCCGCCGGCGCTGACGGTGCTGTTGTGCGCGGTCGTGCTCGGCTATGCCTGGTTACGTCACGAGCGGCATAGTGGCATGCGGGCTTACCGTCAGGTGTTCGGCGCGGCGGTGGTGATCGCCTCCTGCTTGACCGCTCGCCTGGTCCTGAACCTCTTCCCCGCCGGGTTCGACGGCGCCGGCCAGGCCTTCCAGGCGGTGATGGCTGTCGGCGTGGCCATGCTGGCCTACGCGGCCGTGAACTTCGTCGTCCTGTTCGTGGCCATCTACCTGGCAGTCCGGCCCGTCAAGTTCAGCGAATTGCTGGAAAACCGGCAGGACGTGACGCTGGAGTTCGCCACCCTCTGCCTCGGCGGGCTGACTGCCCTGGCGCTGGCCACCCAGCCGCTGCTGAGCGTGCTGGTGGTGCCGCCGCTGTTCGTCCTGCAACGCAGCGTGCTCACCAAGCAACTCGAGATCGCCGCAACGACCGACTCCAAGACCGGGCTGCTCAACGCCGCGACCTGGCAGCACATGGCTCAACGCGAGCTGGCCCGCGCGCATCGTGAGCACGAGGCAGCGGCGTTGCTCATCATCGACATGGACAACTTCAAGCTGGTGAACGACACCCACGGCCACCTGGCGGGCGACTACGTGCTCAGGGCGGTGGCCGACTGCCTGGTGCAGGAGTTGCGGCAGTACGACGCGGTGGGCAGGTTCGGCGGCGAGGAATTCGTGGCGATGCTGCCCGGGGTGGACGAGCTGGCCGCGGTCGGGATCTCCGAGCGGATCCGCCAGCAGGTCCAGCTGCTCGAAGTGGCCACCGCGGCGCAGGGCCAGCCGCCCCTGACCGGCTTGTCGGCCTCGATCGGGATCAGTTGCTACCCCCAGCACGGCGTCGAGCTGGAGGACCTGCTGCACTCGGCGGACTCCGCGCTGTACGCGGCCAAGCGCGCCGGGCGCAACCGAGTCATGGTGTGCGCTCATTCCGTGTGACGATGGGGCGCGCAAGGCATACGTTCGGTAGCCCCTCTGGAACTCTGTGTGCCGAACGGGTATGACCATCGCCCATCTTGTGCTCAAATGGGCACCGGGTGTATCCGGTGGTCGGCCTGACGGTTACCGTGTCACCGAAGGCGAGGTTGATCCCGAACGTGCAAAAAGTCATGGCTGCTTCTCGGGTGACGTTCCTCGACGTGCTCCGGGTTCCAGAATTCCGAGTGCTCTGGCTCGCCGACGCGCAGTCGATGGCCGGCGACCAGCTGGCTCGGGTGGCGCTGTCGATGCTGGTCTTCGAACGCACCTCCTCCGCGCTGCTGACCGCGCTCGCCTACGCCCTCACCTTTCTGCCCGCCCTGATCGGCGGCGCGTTGCTGTCGGGACTGGCCGATCGGATGCCCCGACGACGGGTGATGATCGCCGCGGACCTGATCCGCGCCGTCCTGATCGGCTTGATGGCGCTCCCAGGCGTGCCGCTGTGGACGGTCTGCACCCTGCTGGTGTTCGCGGTGCTCGCAGGATCGCCGTTCAGCGCTGCCGAATCAGCTCTGATACCTGAGATCCTGTCCGGCGAGGCCTACGTGGTCGGGACCGGGCTGCGCACCATCACCAACCAGTTGGCGCAGTTGACCGGGTTCGCCTTCGGCGGGGTGACGGTGGCGGTGATCGGCGCCCACGCCAGCCTGGGCATCAACGCGCTGACTTTCGGGCTCTCCGCGCTGTTCATCACCCTCGGCGTCCGGCCCCGTCCGGCGCCGGACGGCGGGCTCAGCGCCGAGCTCGGCTACCTCGCCTCGATCACGATGGGCGCCAAGCTGGTCCTCAAGGACCCGAAGCTGCGGACGCTGCTCGGATTGTCCTGGTTGCTCGGGCTGTACGTGGTGCCCGAGGGCGTCGCGCCGCCCTATGCCCACTCGCTCGGCGCCGGCCCCGTCGGCGTCGGCCTGTTGATGGCTTCGGGTCCCGCGGGCACCGCGCTGGGCACCTACCTGTTCCTGCGCTTCGTTCCCAGCGCGTCCAGGCCGACGTGGATGTGCGGCCTCGCGATCGCCTGCGGACTGCCCCTGGTGGTGTGCTGGCTGCGCCCGGGCATCGTGGTGTCGATCGCGCTCTGGGCGGTCAGTGGCGCGGCGACCGCTTACCAGGTGCAGGTGGTCACCGAATACGTCCGCGCCATTCCCGACAGCCAGCGAGCGCAAGCCATCGGAGTCGCGGCGTCTGGGCTGCTGGCTGCCCAGGGGATCGGGATCCTGCTGGGCGGGATAGTGGCGAGCCGGTTCGGGGCCGCCTCGGCGGTGGGCCTGGCCGGCGCGGTGGGGACGGGGCTCGCGGTGTGGTTCACCGTGCTGTGGGCCAGAAATGGCTCAGCACAAGTAGTCGAGCAACGCCGGTAGGAGCCGGCGCGGCGTGTTACCAGCCGTGGTTGTTCATGGGGAACCTTTTCCGTTCGTGGGTTCGGACGGGCGCGAAGTGTGCTGCGGGCTACCAGCCGTGGTTGTTCACGGGGGCCTTTCCTTCGGGTTCGGACGGGGGATGCGAAGTGCGGGTGGGTCTACCAACCGTGGTTGTTCACGGGGGCCCTCTCGTTCGTGGGTTCGGACGGAGCGCGTAGTGCGGGTGGATCTACCAGCCGTGGTTGTTCACGGGGGGCCTTTCGGTCGTGGGTTCGGACGGAGCGAGAGGTTTGCCGCGGGCTACCAGCCGTGGTTGTTCACGTGGGCCTGCTTCCCTTCTCGATCGGCGGGGTGGAAGCCCGCAAAAGTTTTCTTGGTTGAAAGGTATTTTTTTTCCCTGCGCCTGCTCTACTCACCGTGCTTGTTCTAATCATCCTCCTTGCCCGTTCTGCGTTCAATGTATAGTCAGTGTTGGTATGGCCGTGTCAAATCTGTGCAAAGCTATGTCCGTCGAGTCTCAACTCAGTTGCCAGCCTGGCTAATATGCGCTATAGGCGGCGCAGTCGTCACTGATCTTACGTAGGTCAGTTGCTCTCTGTCACCCCACTTGAGAATTTCTGAGCACGGTGACACACCGCTACGAAGCCGTTACTGTGAAGGCTCGTAGCACTGCAAGGGGTCTGGAGCGCAGCGGGATGACAGTGGCACCGCCACCCGAGACGAGAAGGCGCAGGTTTGCGCCGCGTTCCTGGGAGCTGTGGTCACTGCCCAAGGACCTTGCTCGGTACCTGTTGCTGGCCGAGGTCGCAGCCGTTCTGTGGACGGTCACCGCCTTGCTCACCGAGACGGTGACCCGTTCGGACCTGATCCGGTTCGGGGTGCTGGCCGCTTTGTTCGCCGCGTTCCAGCAGATCTCGCCGCGCATCGAGCGGATGCGTATCCGGATGGCTGACAGCCACCAGATCGACATGACCTCGGTCTGGACGTTCGCCGGAGTGATCGCGTTGCCGTCGGGGTTGTCGGCGCTATTGGCGCTGTTGATCGCGGTGGCCATGACGGTGCTGCGACTGCGCGCCGGCATCCATCCCTACCGTCAGATGTTCACCGCCGCCACCGTCATGCTGGCCTGCCTCACCGGCTCGGCCATTGTGAACGTGACCTCGACACATCTGGCCCACCTGTCCGGAGGCCTCGGCGGCGCGGGGATAGTGCTGCTGTCGTTGGTGGCCTACACCGCCGTCAACACGACGATGATCGCCGGCGCCATCTTCTTGGCCGCTCGGCCGCTTCCGGTCCGCGCGCTGTTCGGCACCGCCGAAGAGAACGGGCTCGAGGTCGCGACCCTGTGCCTTGGCGGCATGACCGGCCTGACGCTGGTGTTCACGCCGTGGCTGTCCTTCCTCAGCATCGTCCCCCTGGTCGTGTTGCAGCGTGGCGCGTTGATCAAGCAACTCGAGGTGGCTGCCACCACCGACCCCAAGACGGGCTTGCTCAACGCGGTGGCCTGGCGCCAGATCGCGCAGAAGGAGATCGCCCGCGCGGCCCGCGACCGGCACACCGTCGCGCTGATGATCATCGATATGGACCGGTTCAAGGCCGTGAACGACACCCACGGGCATCTGGTCGGCGACGCCGTCCTGATCGCGGTCGCCGAGCGGCTGACCGCTGAGCTGCGCCAGTACGACAGCATCGGCCGGTTCGGAGGCGAGGAGTTCGTCGCGATCCTCCCCGAGGTGGACATGGCCACCGCCAGGGCCGTGAGCTATCGGATCCTGGCCCGGATCCGTGAGCTGGAAGTGTTCAGCCCGGACGCGCCCCTGGTGCCGCTCGGTGGCTTCTCGGCCTCGATCGGAGTGGCGCTGTACCCCGACAACGGCGCCGACGTCGAGAGCTTGCTGCACGTGGCCGACAGCGCGCTGTACGCGGCCAAGAGCGCCGGCCGCGACCGGGTGGAGTGCGTCGGCCTGGCCAACTAGCGCCTGGTCAGCGCCGCCGGTCGAGTTTGTGCGGGGCGGCCTGGGCCAGTGGCTTCACCACCGCTAAGTCGATGTTCACGTGGGCCGGCCGGGTGGCCACGAAGGTGATGACGTCGGCCACGTCCTCGGCCGTCAGCGGCTCGGCGACCCCCTCGTAGACCGCGGCGGCCCGGGTGGCGTCGCCACGAAAACGGACCAGCGAGAACTCCTCGGTGGCGACCAGCCCCGGCGCCACCTCAGACACCCGGACGGGGCGGCCGTTGAGCTCCAGGCGCAGCGTCTCCATCATCGCCCGGGCGGCGTACTTGGCTGCTGAGTAGCCGCCACCACCCTCATAGACGGAGTAGCCGGCGATCGAGCCGGTGAGCACGATATGACCGCCGCGGCCGGCTTCCAGCGCCGGCAGCAGGGCCTGCGTCAGCCGCATCGCCCCCAGCACGTTGGTCTCGAACATCCTCAGCCAGTCCGCCGGGTCGGCTTCGGCGACCGGTTCGAGCCCGATCGCCCCGCCGGCGTTGTTGACCAGTAGTGCCAGGCCCTCGGGCTCGGCGTTCACCCGGTCCGCCAACTCGGCGACCGAGTCGGGCGAGGTGACGTCCAGGGTGACCGCGGTGATCGCCGGGCTGGCCGCGGCCACCTCGGCGAGCCGGTCCACCCGGCGGGCGCAGGCCCACACGGTGAAGCCGGCCGAGGCGAGTCGGCGGGCGGTCGCGGCCCCGATCCCACTGGACGCCCCGGTCACCACGGCCAGTCCTGGCGAGTTCTCCATCACTGCATTCTCACCGATTCGCGCCGATGCGGCATGATCGGGGGCGGTTCGGCGTTGTGGCAGGGACAGCGGGCCAAGCAGCGGACCAGGGGGCGATGTGCGACAGGGCGTGCTACGCGATATCTCATCGCGGCCAACCAGGCACGGCGCACTGCCGAAGAGAGTGGCCACCCTCAGCGTGCACACCTCGCCGCTGGAGCAGCCCGGTGGCGGCGACGCCGGCGGCATGAACGTCTACGTGCTGGAGACGGCGCGCAGGCTGGCCGACTCCGGCGTGGCGGTCGAGATCTTCACCCGGGCCACCTCCTCCGGGCTGCCCCGGGTGGTCGAGGTCGAACCGGGGGTGACCGTCCGGCATGTGACAGCCGGCCCCTTCGAAGGCCTGTCGAAGCAGGACCTGCCCGGCCAGCTGTGCGCCTTCACCGCGGCGGTGCTGCGAGCCGAGGCCCAGCACGAGCCCGGTTGGTATGACGTGGTGCACTCGCACTACTGGCTGTCCGGACAGGTCGGGTGGCTGGCGCGGGAACGGTGGGGCGTCCCCCTGGTGCACACCGCTCACACCCTGGCCCGGACCAAGAACGAGCACTTAGCCGCCGGTGACGCCCCGGAGCCGCTGGCCCGGATCGTCGGTGAGCAGCAGGTGATCGCCGAGGCTGACCGGTTGATCGCCAACACCGACGACGAGGCCAGGCAACTGGTCGAGTGGTACGACGCCGATCCCGCCAAGATCGTGACGGTGCCGCCGGGCGTGGACCTGGACAACTTCCGTCCCGGCTCGGCCGGCGTGGCCCGCGGCCGGCTCGGTATACCGGCCGATGCCCTGGTGTTGCTGTTCGTCGGGCGGCTGCAGCCGCTGAAAGCGCCGGACGTGCTGCTTCGGGCGGCCGCTCAGCTGGTCGCCGGCGATCCGGAGCTGGCACGGCGGCTGCAGGTGGTCATCGTGGGGGCGCCGAGTGGCTCCGGCGTGAATGACCCGCTGGCCCTGCCCCGGCTGGCGGCCGAGTTGGGAATCGCTGACCGGGTCCGTTTCGAGCCGCCGGCCTCCCGGTCGGCGCTGGCCGACTTCTACACCGCGGCGGACCTGACCGTGGTGCCCAGTCACAACGAGTCCTTCGGCCTGGTTGCCTTGGAGTCCCAGGCCTGCGGAGTGCCGGTGGTCGCCGCGGCGGTGGGTGGCCTGCGGACCGCGGTGCTCGATGACCGGACCGGCGCCCTGGTGGGCAGCCACCGCACCGAGGACTGGGCCGGCGCGCTGGGCTCGCTGCTGCTGGCGCCGCGGCGACGGGCCGCTTTCGGTGCGGCGGCGCGGCTTCATGCCGAGCAGTTCTCCTGGCGCCACACCGCAGACGGCCTGTTGGTCGCCTACCGGGACGCGGTGGCCGACTTCGGCGCGCTGGCGTTGACAGGCTCGGCCGCGCGGTGACCGCTGACCGGCCAGCCGGTCCGGACGAGCAGGCCGAAGCCGCCGCTGTGATCAGGCAGACGCTGACCGAGGCCGAGGTGGAGTTCCAAGAGCCCCAGCCCGGAGCCTTCGTCGCCAACCTCCCCGGCCAGAAGCGGCTCAAGACCGCCTGCTGGCTGGTCGTCGGCGGGCAGGGGCTGGCGGTCGAGGCGTTCGTGGTGCGCAAGCCGGAGGAGAACCACGAGCAGGTCCACGGCTGGCTGCTGTCGCACAACGCCCGGATGTTCGGGGTGTACTGGTCGATCGATGACTGCGGTGACATCTACCTGACCGGTCGCTGGCCGCTGACCGCGGTGAACCCGCAGTCGCTGGACCGGCTGCTCGGGGTGGTGCTCGACTACGCCGACTCGGCGTTCAACACGCTGCTGGAACTCGGCTTCGGCTCGTCGATCAAACGTGAGTGGGCTTGGCGCGAGAGCCGGGGCGAGTCGATGGCCAACCTCGCCGCCTTCGAGAGCTTCGTCAAGCGCGCTCGCTGAGCGGGTGCGTCGACCCGGCGCTCGCTGAGCGGCTCGCGGCGACCTGGCAGGATTGGCCGCATGACTGCCGCCACCACGACGCTAGTGCTGCTTCGCCACGGCGAGAGCGACTGGAACCGCAAGAACCTGTTCACCGGCTGGGTCGACGTTGACCTGACCGCGAAGGGCGAGGACGAGGCCCGGCGCGGGGGCCAGTTGCTGCGCGAGCACGGCCTGGCGCCGCAGGTGGTGCACACGTCCCTGCTGCGCCGGGCGATCCGCACCGCCCAGCTCTCGCTGGACGCCGCCGACCGGCACTGGATCCCGGTGCGGCGCAGCTGGCGGCTCAACGAGCGCCACTACGGCGCGCTGCAGGGCAAGGACAAGGCCGCCGTGCGCGCCGAGTTCGGCGACGAGCAGTTCATGCTGTGGCGCCGCTCCTATGACGTGCCGCCGCCACCGCTGGCCGAGGACGACCAGTTCAGCCAGGTGGGCGATGACCGCTATGCCGATTTGCTGACCACCGTGCCGCGCACCGAGTGCCTGGCCGATGTGGTGGACCGGATGCTGCCGTACTTCTACGACGCCATCGTGCCCGACCTGCGCAACGGCGCCGTGCTGATCGCCGCGCACGGCAACTCGCTACGCGCGATGATCAAGCACCTGGACGGCCTCAGCGACGAGGCCGTCGTGTCGCTGAACGTCCCCACCGGAATTCCGCTGCGCTACGAGCTCGACGCCACGACCATGCTGCCGGTGCGGCCGGCGGAGTACCTGGACCCCGAAGCCGCCGAGGCGGCCATCCAAGGGGTAGCTAACCAGGGCAAGTAGCCGCCTGCCGGGTTTTTCGGCGGGACTGCCCTGTCTCGGCGGGCCGGCCCCGGTCTCGGCGGGTGGCTCAGCGCTCGACGGCGGCTCAATCCCGGCGGGTCAGGCCGGAGTCCGTCGCGGGCTCGGAATGCCGGCTGCCCCCGCCGAACCGGCGCCACTGCGCATCGTCGGGAGGCGGGCTCTCGAACAGCGTCCCCTCTCCGCAGCCGAGCGCCGTCTCGATCGCGCGCGCGGTCGCGGGCGAGCATCGGGTTCGGCGTCCGGTGACCAGGTGGTTGACCGTGGCGTGCCCGAGGCCGGCTACCCGCGCGAGCTGCCGCTCGGACATGCCGGTCGCCTCCAGGCAGATGATCAACGCGTCGCGGCTTCGGAGCTGCATGAGGGAGTCACCTCCGGCAACGGTGAGGTCGCGTGTGCGCAGTGCCCGACGAGCGCGCCAGGCAGGCGGCGGTGGAGTGAGCCCGAAAGCCACTCCACCGCCTTCCCCCTGTCCCCCGACAGGACCCGCTGCGGTACCCAGCCGCAGCGGGGAGCACGGCGAGCCTTGCGGCCGGTGACCCTGGGACGGGCAGATCGAGGGCCGGGCCGGCCTTGTGGTAGACCCGACCCGAGTGCGCTCGGAAGGTCAGGAGCCGCCGGCGGCAGCGAGGCATGGCCAGACTGTCTATCAGTGATTGACTTGGAGGGCGCGAAAAGGACCCGGGTGGGAACGTCGAGCGCCTCCGCGATGCGGTCGGCCAGAGCACTGGTGCAGGTGTTGCGTCGGCCCGACAGCAGGTGCGAGACGAAGCTCTTGGAGCATTGGGCCGCAGCCGCCAACCCGCCGAGGGAGAGGTTTTGCTGGTGCATCAGAGCCCTCAGCGTCTCGGCACTTCTCAACCTCATCCAGCGTCTCCCTCAGGGGCTCAACTTCCACGTGTGCACGACAAATCGTCGCCTGACAGCTAGTGATCTGTCAAGTATTGATTGACAACGGCGTGGCGTTGGTAGACACTCATGATCACATTCACGGACGTGTAGTTCCGAGAACCGGGACATGGGATGGTTCGCCTACCTCTACCTTTGGTAGACGCCAAGCCGCCGTTCGGCCACCGCAGTCCTGCGGTAGCCGCTCACCACCGAGAGGGGTCGATAGCGCAGTGGTTGACCCAGCCTCCGGACATGTGACCATCGAAGAGCTCGTGCGGCAGAAGCTCGCCACCGGTTTGACGCTGCGCCAGCTCGAGCAGCGCTCTGGCGGTTCGGTGCCTTATCAGACGTTCGGCAAGATCAGTAAGGGCGAGGTGCGGGGTTGGCCGAAGTCGCGCGAGGTCATCGAGGGCACGGCGAGCGCTTTGGGTGTGGACGCTCGTGAGGTGGTGTTGAGCTATGCCACCCAGTTTCAGATCGACGTCTCAGAGGACCGGTCGTTGCTGGCCTCGATGCTGCCGGCCTCGACCGGGACGCTCACGATCGAGCAGGCGCAGGCCGTAGCAGAACTGATCAAGGCGTTCACGACGCCTGCTGCCACGACGCCTGCTGCCACGACGCCTGCTGCGGCGTCACCGGTGGATGTCTCGGTGTTGACCACCGTCGAGCGGCGGCACGCCACCGACCTCCTCCTTGAGATGGGGGACCGAAGGAGGGCAGCCAGCGGAGAGGGGCTTTCCGCTTTCGCGGCGGTTCTGTCGTCTCTTGAAAGAGCACTGGCCGGTGTCGTCCAAGGACCGGACAGTCAAGCATCGGAAGGCAGCTAGCCGCGGGAGGTTCCCGCCCGGGCCGGAAAAGACAGTCGGTCCGGCTACCAGTTTCGGGTGATGCCGGCCGCGTCGCGTCGGCCCATCAGGTCAGACATCGCCTCGATCAGCAGGCCTTCCAGTTCGGTGTCGCCGGTGGTCGCGCAGCCCAGCGCCGCGCGCACCCCGGCGGCGGCCAGGTCCTTGCGGAACCCGGTGGCCAGGAACGGCCCGCCTTCAGGCAGGCCGACCGGGATCAGCACCAGAATCTGCCGGCTGCCGTAACGGCCCAACAGATCTGAGGGTTGCAGGCCCGACTCGATGGTCTGCAGAATGCGCACCTCCTGACCGGCCTCATCCGGGTCGATCATGTACAGCGCGACGTGGCCGTGCACGTCATGCAGCTTCTGCTGCGCCTGCACCATCCACGCAGCCTCCGACCACAACCCAGTGACCGGGTCAAAGGCCTCCTCGACCGTGACCGTCTCCCGCAGCGACCAATGGTGAACGAGAAGCAGTGCCGGCACCACGAGTACGCCCAGAGCAACGTGCCAACTGAGAAGCCCGGCGAGCGCTATGCCCAGACATTGCGTTGCGGCCTCGGCCGCATGTGCTCGTGGGTTGGCGAACATCCGTAGCTCATGCTTCTGCCGAGCCAGCACCAGTGCCGTGGCGATTGCTGCGATGTCAACGATGGAGAGAGTCAGCATGGCGAGCGCTACTCCGGCAACTCCGCCGATTGCGTGCAGAACGATTGAAGCGGCGAGGCAGGAGCCGCCAGCAGCAGCGCCGGTATAAATGTACTTAAGTGGATTGGCACGTCTAACAATTTTGCGAGACGGCCACTCGGCTAGATAAGTGACTGTAACTACTGCGGCGATGTACATCGGTGGCAGGGTCAGTACGGCAGCGAACGTCCAGGTACTTATGAGGTCGGGCATTCTCTCTTCGGCAAGGGCGCGCCGAAGGCGCTCTAACCGCCGAACCGAGACGGAATAGGCGACACTGATCGTTGCCAAGATCAGGAAGGTGACGTCGTCGGGTCCGATCATTCCAGGAACCGCCGGCACTTAGGCACTTCCAGCGGTCTGTGCGCGCAATTCACGAAAGTGCTGGCACGGACCACGATGGTCGAAGGGGGTGTAGTCAATGTCGCGTCACTGGGGCTGGCCGTAAACACGCGCGTCTGATCATCAGGGCTAAGGCGCGGTCGGGCAGGCCGCGCCTTGCCACTGATCAGGCCGGCTGTCATCCGCAATCTCCCTGTATTGACCGTTACAGACCGTACACGCAAGGTTCGGATCTGGCACCACTGGTTGACGATTAGACCAGATGGTCGCTGCGGAACGTACACGCCGGTGTGAGGGCTCCCGCTATGTGAGTGGCTCACGTAAGGAGGGACAGTTATGCACCACTGGGAGTGGTGGACGACGATACGGGTCTCAGGCTGGCAAGGTAGACACTTTGTCTATGACAGTTTAGCCGTCTATTATGCAGCCATTAATAATGGCTAGGCAGTATCTAGCCTGTTGAGATTAATTAGACAAGTCATCTAGTTGTATAAGCAGGCACGAAACTGGATGCGCGGAATGTCTATCTTACTAAGCGGATGCCCACCCACTGCGCATCAGGCCATCCTGGGGAACCTGTAGTTCTAGCTTGCTAGAACGGTAGTTCCGTCACAGCTGGGTAGTCAGCTTGCACCGCGCGACCTGCAGAAGTGCCGGCGTGACTTCGTCCGCGTGGTCGGTGCAGCACTGTCATCAGCCTGGAAGGGGGTTCGTCATGAACAACTGGCACTGGCCGGTCGCTTAAGCGCACCGAAGAATCACTGCGTTTTCAGAATCACTGCGTTTTCCAGCCGCGGACTGGGCGGCCGGACCGTCACAGGGTCGATGAGCCCGCTGGTGGCTGCTTGACCGCGGCCGAGCCGGCCGGCATGGCGCCGGTCGCGATGAAGACGACCCGGCGCGCGACCCCGACGGCGTGGTCGGCGTAGCGCTCGTAGTAGCGCCCCAGCAAGGTCATGTCGATCGCGGCTTCGGTGCCATGGGACCACGTGTCGGCCAGCAGCTGGGTGAACAGCTTGCGGTGCAGGGCGTCCATCGAGTCGTCCTCGGCCTCGATCGCCTGCGCCAGCTCGACGTCGCGGCCCTTGATCACCTCGGCGACCTTGTCCACCAGCGACAGCGCCACCGTGCCCATCTGCGAGATCACGTCACGCAGCTCGACCGGCACCGCGAGGTCGGGGTGCCGCATCCGGGCGACCTTGGCCACGTGCAGCGCGAGGTCTCCCATCCGCTCCAGATCCGCGACCAGGTGCAGCGTGGTCACCAGCACCCGCAGGTCGGTCGCCACCGGCTGCTGCAGCGACAGCAGCAGGAACGTCCGCGCTTCCAGGTCGGCGCGCAGCGCGTCGATGGCGGTGTCATCGCTGACCACCCGCTCGGCGCCGTTGAGGTCACCGGTCAGCAGCGCCTCGGTCGCCCGTTGCATCGCGGTGCCGGCCAGATGCGTCATGGCCACCAGGCTGTTGCCGATCTGGTCCAGCTCGTCGTGATAGAGGTCGCGCATGCGGCCAGCCTCAGCGCCTGAGGTGTCTGCCGCGGGCGGTGGGAATGAATGCCGGGCAGCCGGTGAGTGAACAACAGATGACGCCCGGCTCCCCGGGGGCTTGAGCCGCGTCAGGGCCCGGCCCCCGACCGTAGGATGCGATTCGTGGGCTTTGAGGTGGCCGTCGTCGCGTTCCTTCTGGGAGCGGCGGTGTCGGCCTTCGCCGCGGCGTTGTTCGTGCGCCGCAGCACCGTCGAGCTCGCTCCCGGCCAAACCTCACCGCCGGCTCCGGCTGCGAGCCTGGCCTCGCGGGCCCTCGGCGCGCTGGACGTGGGGGTGGTGGTGCTCGACCGGGACGAGACGGCGATCTTCGCCAACCCGGTCGCGCGGCGGATGCGGGTGGTCGACGGTGATCGGCTGACCATGCCGGTGCTGTCAGAGCTGGTGCGGTCGGTGACCGACTCCGGCGTGGCCGACAGCGTCACTGTGGACCTGTCCACGCCCGGCCGGGGTCCGGAGCACGTGAGCTTTCTGGTGCGTGCCATGCCGCTGCGCGACGGCGGGCGGGTCGGCTCGGTCGTCCTGCGATTCTCCGACATCACCGACGCTCGGCGGCTGGAACTGGTGCGCCGGGACTTCGTCGCCAACGTCTCCCACGAGCTCAAGACGCCGGTCAGCGCCCTGACCCTGCTCGCCGAGGCGGTTCAAGAAGCGGCTGATGACCCTGAGGCGGTGCAGCGCTTCGCGGGACGGATGCAACGCGAGGGCTCGCGGCTGGGCCGGTTGGTGCAGGAGCTGATCGAGTTGTCCCGGGTGCAGGGGGCCGAGGCGCTGCCCGGGCAGGCGCTGATCAGCGTCGATCAGATCGTCGGCGAGGCGGTGGACCGCAGCCGGCTGCTCGCCGAGCAGACCGGCATCACGGTGGCCGAGCGCACCGAACCTGGCCTGCAGGTGCGCGGCAACGAGACCCAGCTGAGCACCGCGCTGGGCAACCTGGTGGACAACGCCATCGCCTACAGCCCGCAGGACACCAAGGTCAGCGTGACCAGCCGCCTGGTCATCGACGAGGAGGGCGGCGAGTGGGTCGACATCGCCGTCGCCGACCAGGGGATCGGAATCGCCGAAACCGACCTGGACCGGGTGTTCGAGCGGTTCTACCGGGTGGACCAGGCCCGATCCAGGGCCACCGGCGGCACCGGCCTGGGCCTGGCGATCGTCAAGCACATCGCCACCAACCACGGCGGCCGGGTGTCGGTGTGGAGCGCGCTGGGAGCCGGCTCGACCTTCACGATGCGGTTGCCGCTGGCCGGTCGCGCTCAGGTGGCCGGTCCAGCTCAGCTTCCCGCTGCCGCACTGCCAGCAGAGGCACTGCCAGCAGAGGCACTGCCACGAAAGGGGGCCCGGTGACCCGGGTACTGGTCGTCGAGGACGAGGAGTCGATCTCGGACCCGTTGTCCTACATGCTGCGCCGTGAGGGCTTCGAGGTGTCGGTCGCCGAGACCGGCCCGGACGCGCTGCGCCAGTTCGAACGCGATGGCGCTGACCTCGTGCTGCTGGACCTGATGCTGCCGGGGCTGTCCGGGACCGAGGTCTGCCGTTCGCTGCGGCAGAAGTCCAACGTCGCCATCATCATCCTGACCGCCCGGGACTCCGAGGTGGACAAGGTGGTCGGCCTGGAGCTGGGCGCCGACGACTACGTGACCAAGCCGTTCTCCCACCGGGAGCTGCTCGCCCGGATCAGGGCGGTGCTGCGCCGGGGCGCGGAGAACGAGGAGTTGCTGAGCTCCACGATCGAGGCAGGCCCGGTCCGGCTGGACGTCGAACGGCACACCGTGGCGGTGAACGGCGCGACGGTCGCGTTGCCGCTCAAGGAGTTCGACCTGCTCGAGCTGCTGCTGAGGAACTCCGGGCGGGTGCTGACCCGCGGGCAGCTCATCGACCGGATCTGGGGCTCGGACTACGTCGGTGACACCAAGACCCTCGACGTCCACGTCAAGCGGCTGCGGGCCAAGATCGAGCCGGACCCGGCCAACCCGAAGCACCTGCTGACGGTGCGGGGGCTGGGCTACAAGTTCGACGGCTGAGGCGTGCTGTTCGACAGCTGGGCTACAAGTTCGACGGCTGAGGCGTGACGTCCGACGGCTGAGGGTGCTGCCGGCCGTCGGCGCGTCGCGGCCGGTCACGACAGCCGCCGAGCGAAAATGTCAGAGGTCGGTGCGAGGGTTCGCTTCAGTCAACTTGTGGAGGTGAGCAAGCCGATGTCCGACATCGATAGCGCCGAGTACGGCGCCGACACCGCCTGCTGCGTCAATGCCGACTGCGGCGCCCGGTTCAACCCGGACCGCGAGGGTTTCAACGGCGAGTGCGACGGTTGCGCCGCAGTGGCCGCCGACCACTTCACCGGCGCGCATCGCGGGCTGCAGATCGAGTGCCTGTTCTGCTGGGCCGAAGAGCCGGCCCAAGCCGGCCGCTCGCTGGCTGTGGCTGCCTGAGCCGGCGCCGCTAACCGGCGACGGCCTTGTTGGGGCCGGTCACCGGCTGGCCGGCGGCGGCGGTCGCGGGGTGCACCGCCACCAGACCCTGCGCCAGCCGCAGCGCGCACAGCCTGGACAGCTCGGTGTAGGCGGCCTGGCCGATCAGGGCGGTGAGCTCAGGCGCGTAGCTGACGTACAGCGGCTCGGCGCCGACATGGGCCTCAGGAGAAGAGGTGCACCACCAGTGCAGGTCATGACCGCCCTCGCCCCACCCCCGCCGGTCGAACTCGGTCACCGTCGACACCAGGACCTGGGTGTCGTCGGCCCTGGTGACCCACTCCTGCTCACGGCGCACCGGCAGCTGCCAGCAGACCTCCGGCTTGGTGTCCAGCGGGTGCAGGCCGGTGCGCAAGGCCAGCGCGTGCAGGGCGCAGCCCTCGCCGCCGGCGAAACCGGGCCGGTTGAGGAACACGCAGGCGCCGTCCACCGTCCTGGTCCGGACCCGGTTCTCCTCATCACCGACCGAGTCCTTCTCGGTGATGCCCCTCGCGCGGCCCGCCTTGTGGTGCTGCCAGGTCTCGGCGTCCAACTGCTTGGCATAGCCGCGCACCCGCTTGAGGTCCTCATCGTCGGAGAAGAACGCCCCGTGGCTGCAACAGCCGTCCTCGGACCGGCCCTCAATGACGCCGTGGCAGCCCCGGCCGAAGATGCAGGTCCAGCGCGAGCACAGCCAGGTCAGGTCAGCCCTGATCCGGTGTTCGGGATTGGCGGGGTCGCTGAACTCCAGCCACTCCCTGGAGAACTCCAGGCCCACCTCGCGGTCGCGGGGGGCAGGTTGTATGACGGGTTGTATGACAGGAAGGTTGCGGGCGCTGGCAGGCACAACGGCGAGACTAACCCGCCGCACGCGAGGGTCGCCAGGACGGCTGCCCGAGTCCAGCTCTCTCGCGCTGCGGTCATCGGCTAGCGTGACCGGCATGCGACTAGGGGTGTTGGACGTCGGCTCCAACACCGTCCACCTGCTGGTGGTCGACGCCCACCTCGGCGCTCAGCCGACGCCGCAGCTGTCGCGCAAGAGCGTGCTGAGGCTGGCCGAGCACATCGACAAGCGCGGGGACCTCGCCGTCGAGGGCGCTGACGCGCTGGTCGGCGCGACGTTGGGCGCGCGGCGGCAGGCCACCGAGCTGCGGTGCGACGAGTTGCTGGCCTTCGCCACCTCGGCGGTCCGAGACGCCCGCAACTCCTCCGAGGTGCTGGCCCGGGTCAAAGAAGAGACCGGCGTGGAGCTGCGGGTGCTCACCGGCGAGGACGAGGCGGTGCTGACCTTTCTGGCGGTGCGGCGGTGGTTCGGCTGGAGCGCCGGCCGGTTGCTCTGCCTCGACATCGGAGGCGGCTCACTGGAGCTGGCGGTGGGCGCCGACGAGGTTCCCGAGATCGCGTTGTCGATCCCGCTAGGCGCCGGCCGGTTGACCCGGGACTGGCTCGACGGCGACCCGCCGTCCAAGCGCTCGGTCGAGGAGCTGCGCAAGCACGTCGCCGACCAGCTCGCCGGCCCCGCCCGCCAGCTGTTGTCCACCGGACTGCCCGACCGGGTGGTGGCCAGCAGCAAGACCTTCCGGACCCTGGCCCGGTTGGCCGGCGCCGCGCCTTCCAGCGCCGGCCCACGGGTTCGTCGCAGCCTGCAGATCAACGGCTTACGGCAGATCATCGGCTTCATCTCCCGGATCCCGGCCACCGACCTGGCCGAACTCGACGGGGTGTCGCCGGCTCGGGCACACCAGACGATGGCCGGCGCGGTGGTGGCAGAGCAGGCCATGCTGGCGCTGGGCGTCGAAGAGTTCGAGCTGTCTCCGTGGGCGCTGCGCGAGGGCGTGATCCTGCGCAGGCTGGACCAGATCGCGCTGACCTGACCTGGCTCCGCTAGGCAGCGCGGCACTCGCAGCCCTCCAGCAAGCCATCAGGGCGCGGCAGCTGGAAGGATGGCCTCATGACGAGCAACCCGGGCAAGCTGGCGATCATCGGCGGCGGCAAGATCGGTGAGGCGCTGCTGTCGGGCCTCTTGCGCGGGAGCGCGGTCCCCGAGGACATCCTGGTGGTCGAGCACTACCCCGAGCGGATCCGCTACCTCAGCGAGCGTTACGGCATCCGGGTGGTGGACGTCGACGAGGCCGCGAAGGCCTGCGCGACGATCCTGATCGCCGTGAAACCGCAGGACATCGACCTGCTGTTGCGGGAGCTGGCCGAGCTGGTCACCGAGGAGCACCTGATCGTGTCGGTGGCGGCCGGCATCACGACCGCGCGGATCGAGCGCGGCTTGCCTGTCGGACCCGCCGTGGTGCGCTGCATGCCGAACACCCCCGCGCTGGTCGACGAGGCGATGACGGCCATCTCGGCGGGCTCCCGGGCGACCCAGGCGCACCTGCAGCGAGCAGACGAGCTGCTGTCGGCGGTCGGGCGGGTGGTCCGGGTGCCCGAGTCGCAGCTGGACGCGGTGACCGCCCTGTCCGGCAGCGGGCCGGCCTACTTCTTCTTCCTGGTCGAGGCGATGATCGACGCGGGCATCCTGCTGGGCCTGCCACGGGCGCTGGCGGCCGAGCTCATCGTGCAGACGCTGGTCGGCTCGGCGGTGATGCTGCGCGACTCGGGCGAGCACCCGGTGCAGTTGCGCGAGGCGGTCACCAGCCCGGCGGGCACGACCATCTCAGCCATCCGCGAGCTGGAGAACCACGGCGTCCGGGCGGCCTTCCTCGCTGCCATCGAAGCCGCCCGCAACCGCTCGGCAGAGCTTGGCCGGGCCGCCGACGCCGAGTGAACGGCGCAACGCCGGCATTGGTGAGCACAGGCACGCGCGGGCGGGGGTCCGCCGCGCCGGTTCAAGAAAAAAAGAATCCACTTTGTGAAGAACACGTATCGCATGGGCACCATCGGTACCGCTACTCTCAGCCCAGCACGTGCGTGTCAGGTTGTCCGGCGGGAAGCCGGGCTCACTGTCACGTGCCGAGAGTCCGGTGACAGATGAATACGACCCCTGACGGGTTACGCGAGGTGCGCTTTCTGACAGTGGCCGAGGTGGCCGCGGTGATGCGCGTCTCGAAGATGACGGTGTACCGCATGGTGCACTCCGGCGAGCTGCCCGCTGTCCGGGTGGGCCGTTCTTTCCGGGTGCCCGAGAAGGCCGTGCAGGCTTATCTCAAGAGCGCCTTCTTCGAGGCCGGCTGAGCGGTGCCCGGACGAGCGGTGCCCGGCTGAGCGGTGCCCGGCTGCGCGGTGCCCGGACCGTCATGCTGAGCGGTGCCCGGACCGTCATGCTGAGAGGTCGCCAGGGCGACGCGACAGCATGACGGTCGGCGTGCGTCTGGTGGGGGCGCGGGTCAGGGAGTGGGCCAATGCCAGCTCTCGGGACACGGCCATTCCCAGTTCTCGAGGCACGGCCAGTTCCAGTTGGACGGCTTCGGCCAGTTGTAATTCGACATATGTCGCTCCTTGACGAATGGTGATTTCAGGGGTGCGATAGCTCCGGTCAGCTGACCTGGCGGTCTTCGTCCCGTGGCTTGCTGAACGGTTAGTCGAGGCCGTCACCTCAGCTACCGTCGCGAGCTACCGTCGCGGACCGTCGTGCTGAGCGGTCGTCAGGGCGACGCGGCAGCATGACGCGCGGCGTGCGTCGGGCGGGGCCGCGTCAGGGAGTGGGCCAATGCCAGGTCGCGAGGGGCGTCCGGTTCCAGTGGGATGGCTTCGACCAGTCCCAGTTGGATAGCTTCGGCCAGTTGTTGTTCGACACGTGTCGCTCCTTTCAGGGGATGAGCCAGAAGTATGCGGCATCTCGCCCACATCAGACAGGACAGCCGTCCTCTGGGCGAGGGGCTGCTGGTCGCAGACCCCCCAGCCAGCGGTGTCATCAGGCCCGACGCAGCACGGTAAGCTCCCAGCCAGTGACGCGTGCATGACCTGCAGGTGACTTCGAGGTCATTCGAGTTCAGCCAAGTCGCTCAGGTCCGGTAACGCGAGTCGATCATGTTGGTGAGGTAAGCAATGGGTTCTGTCATCAAGAAGCGGCGCAAGCGGATGGCCAAGAAGAAGCACCGCAAGCTGCTGAAGAAGACGCGCGTTCAGCGCCGCAACAAGAAGTAACTCCTTTCGCCGTGGTGAGCTGGCTCCGCGTCCCGACGCCGGAGCCAGCTTTTCGCGTCTCCGGCCGGTGACCCGAGCCGCTGACGCACCCACGCCGGTGACCCGAGCCGCTGACGCACCCACGACGCTGGCCCACGCCGCTGACTCAAGCCGCGCCGCTGACTCAAGCCGCGCCGCTGACTCAAGCCACTGACCACCACCGACCTGCAAGCGTCGGGCCGCCAGCAGGCGCGCTGCCAGCCGGCTGACTAGCATGGGTCGCTCCAGGCAAGAGCTCGACATCCCTGGGTAGGAGTCCTATGTCGCGGGTCGTCATGGTCACCGGCGTGAGCCGGCATCTGGCCTGCAGGCTGGCCGGTCGGCTGTCTGCTGACCCCGCCATCGACCGGATCATCGGAGTCGACACGGTGCCGCCGGCCCGGGCCGACCTGAACCTGCTGGGCCGCACCGAGTTCGTCCGGGCCGACATCCGCAACCCGCTGATCTCCCGCGTGATCAGCCAGGCGGAGGTGGACACCGTCGTGCACGCCTCCGTGACGGCGACCCCACACGGCGCCGGCGGCCGCACGCCGATGAAAGAGCTGAACGTCATCGGCACGATGCAGCTGCTGGCGGCCTGCCAGAACTCCGACACCGTCCGGCGGCTGGTGGTCAAGTCCACCACCGCCGTCTACGGCACGTCCCCACGGGACCCGGCGATCTTCACCGAGGACATGACGGCCAAGGCGCTGCCCCGCAGCGGCTACGCCAAGGACGCCGTCGAGGTCGAGGGCTACCTGCGCGGGTTCACCCGCCGCCGCCCCGACGTCAACGTCACCTTGCTGCGTTTCGCCAACTTCGTCGGCCCGTTCATCGACACCCCGCTGACCCGCTACTTCCAGCTGCCGATCGTGCCCACCGCCTTCGGCTTCGACCCCCGGCTGCAGTTGCTGCACGAGACCGACGCCATCGAGGTGCTGCGACTGGCCAGCACCTCCGACCGGCCCGGGACCTTCAACGTCGCCGCTGACGGCGTGCTGCTGCTCAGCCAGGCGATCCGGCGGGCCGGCAAGATCGCCGTCCCGGTGCCTGCCCCGGCCGTCTCGTTCGTCGGCCGGGCGGTCCGTCGCAGTGGCGTCGTCGACTTCTCACCCGAGCAGATGCAGTTCCTGAACTTCGGGCGGGTCGTCGCCAACGACCGGCTCAAAGACGTCTTCGGGTACACGCCGCAGTTCTCCACCGCGGCTGCCTTCGAGTCCTTCCTCACCGGCCGGCCGGTGCAGCCGGTGCTCACCGAGGCGGTCCTCGACGCGGGAGAGTCGGTGCTGGCCCGGGTGTTGCGCACCACTGCGCCGCACGCCGCGCCCACCACGGCGTCGGTGTCGTCGATCAGGTCTTCGAGGAGGCTTCGCCATGGCTGAGGCGCAGGTGATCAGGTTGCATCCGCAGGAGCGCGCGCCGCTGGCGCGGGGCGCTGAGCCGGGCCAGCCGCCCAAGCCGCCCGCCGACAGCCAGGCCGCGACGTGGGAGCGCCGAGCCGCGGCCGGTCTGAGGTTCCTGCGTCACCGCGTCACCGGGGACTACCCGATCGATGACTTCGGATTCGACCCGGAGCTCACCGAGGCGACGGTGCTGGCGGCGGCCCGCCAGCTCTACCGCAAGTGGTTCCGCACCGAGGTGACCGGCGCGCACCACCTGCCGGGCGACTCAGGAGCGTTGATCGTGGCCAACCACGCTGGCGCGCTGTGGGCTTTGGACGGGGTGATGACGGCGACCGCGGTGCATGAGGAGACGCCGAACCACCGCTTTCTGCGGCTGCTCGCCGCGGACCTGGTGTTCACCACCCCGGTGCTCGGGCCGCTCGCCCGCAAGACCGGCAGCACGTTGGCCTGCCACGCCGACGCTGAGCGGCTGCTGGGCGCCGGGGAGCTGGTCGGGGTCTGGCCGGAGGGTTTCAAGGGCATCGGAAAGCCGTTCTCCGAGCGGTACAAGCTGCAGCGCTTCGGCCGCGGCGGGTTCGTCTCGGCGGCGCTGCGGACCGGCGCGCCGATCATCCCCACCGCGATCGTGGGCTCTGAGGAGATCTACCCGATGCTCGGCAACGCCAAGACGCTGGCGCGGGTGCTGGGCCTGCCGCACTTTCCGTTGACGCCGACCTTTCCCTGGTTGGGCCCGCTCGGGTTGATACCGCTGCCCAGCAAGTGGCACATCGAATTCGGCGAGCCGATCGAGACCGCCGAGTACGGCCCCGAGGCGGCGGAGGACCCGATGCTGGTCTTCGAGATCACCGACCGGGTTCGCGAGCAGATTCAGGGCAGCCTGTACCGGGTGCTGATGCAGCGCCGTTCGGTCTGGCACTGAGGCCCTCAGCCTGGCACTGAGGCCGTTCGGTCTGGCACTGAGGCCGTTCGGTCTGGCACTGAGGCCCTCAGCCTGGCACTGTGAGGCCGCTCGGCCTGGCACTGAGGCCGCTCGGGCTCACGGCCTCAAGCGACCGGGCTCCTGCGGCGGCCGATCGCCATGGCGCCGACCACCGCGCCGCCGGCCGCGGCAGTGGCAAGAGCGGTCGGCACGCCGATCCGGGCCGCCTTGCGTCCGGTGCGGAAGTCGCGGATCTCCCAGCCTCGCCGGCGGGCCTCGTCGCGCAGCGCCGAGTCCGGGTTGACCGCGACCGGCCGGCCGACCAGGGACAGCATCGGGATGTCGTTGATGGAGTCGGAGTACGCCGCGCACTGAGCCAGGTCCAGCCCCTCGCGCAACGCCAGGTCACGGACTGCCGCCGCCTTGGCCTCGCCGTGCAGCAGCTCCCCGAGCAGCCGTCCGGTGAACAGGCCGTCCTGCTCCTCGGCCCGGGTGCCCAGCGCCCCGGTGAGCCCCAGCCGCCGGGCGATGAGCCTGGCCAGCTCTTCGGGCGTCGCGGTGACCAGCCAGACCCGCTCGCCGGCGTCCAGGTGCAGCTGGGCCAGCGCCCTGGTGCCGGAGTAGATCCTGGCGGCGATGGTCTCGTCGTAGATCTCCTCCGACATCGCCACGAGCTCGGCGACCGGCTTGCCCGCGATGAAGGCCAGCGCCGACTCCTGGGCCGAGGTGATGTGGTCCTGCGCCTCGCCGCCGGCCCGGAACTTCACCTGCTGCCAGAGGAACCGTCGCAGGTCGCTGGTGGAGAAGAACTTGCGCGCCGCCAGCCCCTTGGCGAAGTAGAAGATCGAGGCCCCTACGACGACGGTGTTGTCCACGTCGAAGAACGCCGCAGCCTCAGGATGGTCCGGGATGGCCAGTGCCTGCTCGACCTCGGGCACTGCCGACCCCGTGGAACGGCCAGGCATCGGTGCCCCCTTCGACGCGAGGAAGTTCGCTGAGCAGCACCGAGCGTAGTCAGTGGGTCAGGGGCGTGAGACACCCGGCAGTGACGGCTGGACGCCGAGGCCGGGCAAGCCGTCGACCGCCCCGGGCAGCGTCAGCGGCGGGCTGGCGGGTGCGGTCAGGATCGGGCCGAGCGAGGTGGGTAGGTGAGGCGGGTAGCTGAAGGGCGGCGAGGACGGCAGCGCTGTCGGCAGCCCCGGGCCCGCCGGTGAGGACACCGGCGGGGCGGCCGGGGGACCGGACGTGGCCGGCAGGCCAGGACCAGCCGGTCGCGATGCCGTCGGACCGGCCGGGGGACCGGCCGAGCTGCCTGAACCGCCGAGGGCCGGCAACGACAGGGTGGGCAACGACCCGGACGGCCCGGCGGCCGACCCCAGACCGGGACCCGGGACCGGCGCCGGGGCACTCACGCCCCCACCAGGAGCCGCGCCGCCGGGCGCCGGGTTGGGCGCCGCGCCGCAGGCCCGGCAGGGGACCGGGCCGAGCTCGTCGGCCACCGCCCGGGCCAGGCACGAGCAGCCCATCGCGCTGCTGAGCTGACCGGTGCGGGTGGCGATCCGTTGCAGCAACAGCAGCGACGCCTGGGCGCGGGTGCGCAGCGGGCCGGCCGGAATCCGGTCCCGGACCTGGCTCAGCAGGGTTCGGTGCGGGGGCAGCCACCCGCTCATCTTGGTCAGCGGCTCCCGCGACAGCTGAGCCACCGCGGCCCCGCCGAGCAGCCGCATGCCGTTGACGCTGTCGGAGTCGGCGCTGTCGAGGGTGTCGGTGACCAGCGACGCGGTGCGCGGGCTGAGCTGTCCAGCGGCGCTGAGCTTGCCGCCGGCGGACGCCGATTGGGAGAGCAGGTCAGCGGCCTCGCGCACCCGGTTACCGGCCAGCTGCAGATAGGCCTGACCCTTGGCGACGTCGCCGCTGGCCATCGACAGCTGGACGTTCTCGCTGGCCCTCTTCACGCCGTACAGGGACTGGCCGGGCAGCGACCCGCTCGACATCCAGACCGCCATGCCGAGCAGCAGCGTCAGCACCGTCGACGCGCCGGCCAGGGCCAGCGCCGGACGGCGCAGCGTGCGCAGGGCGCGGCCACCGGCCGCGCGGGACCGCCGGCCGGCGAGGGCGCTCGGACCGGTGGCGGGCTCAGCGGCTGGTGACTCGGACACGATTCGGGCGGTGATGGCGACCAGCTGGGCGCGCAGCTCGGCTCTGAACTGAGGCTCGGGGACGGGGCCGGGCAACGCCCGCAACCGGCGGACGAGTTCAGCCTCGGCAGTGCAGCCGGCAGCCGCGCGGTCACCGCGGGCCCACCGAGCGGCAGATCTGCCGGCACCCATCGCAGCCTCCAGGCTCGTCGCAGCTCAGCATCCGTGACGCCTGGCTGGCGATGCTGGCTGCTTCGTTGCGTTCAACGACAGCCGGCCCGTGGGGTTACTCCAGCGGGGCCTATTAGCTCCGGCTCACCGGAGCTCGTCGCCGAGCACGATGGCCAGCCTCTTGACGGCCCGATGCTGCAGCGCCTTGATCGCTCCGTCGTTCTTGCCCATCACCGACGCGGTCTCGGCCACCGACAGGCCGTTGAGGAAGCGCAGCACGATGCACTCCTTCTGCTCCTCGCCCAGGGAGTTGACCGCTTCGAGCAGCCGGGCGTTGGTCAGATTGGTCAGCACCGCGAGCTCGGGGCCGTCGTCGACGTCGTTGCCCTCGATGAGGTCACCGGTGGTCAACTCGAGTCGGTAGCGAGCCGACTTGGTGTGATCGAAGACGATGTTGCGGGCGATGGTGATGAACCAGGCGCCGATGTCGCGGCCCTGGTAGTTGATCGAGGAGATCCGTCGCAACGCGCGCAGAAAGGTCTCGGAGGTGAAGTCCTCGGCCAGCGCCCGGTCGTTGACGCGGTAGTAGATGAACCGGAACACCGCGTCGACGTACTGGTCGTACAACTTTCCGAACGCCTCGCCGTCGCCCTGCTGGGCCGCTCGCACCAGGGTCCACATCGCGGCGTGCTCAGCCTCGACCTCTGAGGCGTCCCTGTCGCGGGGCAGCGGTATCTTTTCCGGCGCCGGGTCGTTGGACGGACCGAACTCGTGGGAAGCACTGGGCGGCCCGGCGCGGGTGGCGCCGGGTGGGGAGGCCGACAGCGGAAGATCAACCGCCGACTCGACTGCGTCCATCGACGTGCGCGCCCAGTCCTGCACCGCCCACGCCACCAGCCGGGCGAGTTCAACCCAGCCCTGAGCAGCTACCGCGGGACTCACCGCAGCCACGCCGGGGACGCTCATCAGCCAGGCCCCGCTTCCGTGGTTAGGCGGTCAGGCGCACGCCGTCGGGGGCGGGCCATTTCGTGACTTGGACGGTACCTGCACAAACGTTCCAGTACGAGTACCAAGTGATTACTCTCTGTTGAATATCTGGGCCGGCGCAGTCAGACTGGCTTGCCTGGCGTCCTGGCGTACCCGTCAGTAGCTTGTAATCGAACCGGCCCACGCACGACCGGTGCCGAAGTTCAGGAGGTCTGGGTGACTGTCCAGTCGCGCGCGTGGCCATCGGGCGGGCCGAGCCAGGCCCACGGCCCGTCGACATTCGGCGACCTGCTGGAGCGGGCCGCGGCGGATCGGCCGGCCGAGGTCGCGCTGATCGACGCCGAGCACCGCTGGACGTGGCTCGAGCTGCGCCAGGCCGTGGCAGACCTGGCGGCCGGTCTGGTCGCCGCCGGCATGCGGCCCGATGACCGGCTGGCCATCCAGGCGCCCACCACCGCCGAGTTCGTCGCGGTGTACCTGGCCGCGTTGCAGGCGGGCCTGGTCATCGTGCCGGTCAACCCCGGCTACACGCTGGCCGAGCTGGACCACATCCTCACTGACTCAGGCGCCCGGATGCTGGTCACCTCGTCGGTGGCCGCGGTCGCCGCCGCCGACCAGCTGTACCAGGGACACCCGCAGCTGAGCCAGATCGTGATCGCCGCCCGGTCCGGAGCCGAGGACCTGCCCACCGTGACCGAGCTGCTGGCCAGCGGCCGGGCCGCCCCGGACGGCCCGCCGCGAGACCTGGACCGCACCGGCGAGCAACTGGCCGTGCTGCTCTACACCTCCGGGACCTCAGGCCTGCCCAAGGGCGCGATGCTGCCGACGCGCGCGTTGCTGGCCAACCTCGCCCAGGTGGCGGACCTGCAGCCGGCGCCGATCAGCGCGCAGGACCGGATCTACCTGCCGCTGCCGTTGTTCCACGTCTTCGGCCTCAACGCCGGCCTGGGGCTGGCCCTGTACTTCGGCGCGAGCGTGGTGCTGGCGCCGAAGTTCGACGCGGTCGCCAGCCTCGAGGAGCTGCGCGAGGAGCGGGCCACCGTGGTGATCGGCGCGCCGGTGGAGTTCGCGATGTGGGCCGAGCAGCCCAACCTGGCCGACGGCTTCGCCGGCGTCCGGTTCGCCCTGTCCGGCTCGGCGCCGCTGTCTGCGGCGCTGGTCGCCCGCTACGCGGCCGTGGGGGTGCCGCTCTTCGAGGGTTACGGTCTGACCGAGGCCGCTCCGGTGATCAGCCTCAACCTGACGCCGGCGGGCCCGGACAACTGGGCAGAGCCCAAGGCTGGCTCGGTCGGACGGCCGTTGCCCGGCGTCGAGGTGCGGCTGGTCGACAGCGACGGCGAGGCCGTCGAGGTGGGCGACCTGGGAATGCTCGAGGTGCGCGGGCCCAACCTGTTCCTCGGCTACTGGCCCGACGCGACTGAGGGCCCGGGCTCCGACGGCTGGTTCAGCACCGGCGACCTGGCGGTGGCCGACGACGACGGCGACTACTACCTGGTGGGCCGGCGCAGCGACCTGGTGCTGGTGAACGGCTTCAACGTCTACCCCGCCGAGGTCGAGGCGGTGTTCAGCAAGCTGCCCGGAGTCGCCGAGGTCGCGATCCTCGGGGTGAGCGAGGGCGAGATGAGTGAGGCGATCGTGGCTTACGTGGTGCCCGAGCCGGGCGCGGTGCTGGACCCGGACGAGCTGCTCGAGCAGGCGGCGCGGTCGCTGGCCCGGTTCAAGCTGCCCAAGCAGATCATCGAGGTGGCGGAGTTGCCGCACACCGCCACCGGCAAGGTGATGAAGTGGCGGTTGCGGGCGGTCACCGACCAGCCCGCCGGGCGGCTCTGACGTCATGGCCGCTCACCAGCGTCACGTCACCCTGATCACCCGGGACGGCTGCCACCTGTGCGCCGACGCCGAACGGCAACTGGCCGCGCTGTCCGAGGAGCTCGGGTTCCAGCTGCAGCTGCTGGACGTCGACGCTGACCGGGCCCGGGCCAACGAGTACTCCGAGCGGGTGCCGGTGATCCTCATAGACGGCGCTGAGCACGGCTATTGGCGGCTGGAAGAGGCACGGTTTCGGGCTGCCCTGCAACGGTGAACCGCGCGCGGTCGAGGCCGGGCGCGGACCAGCCGGGCAGGCCGGTTCCGGCCAAGCCGGCAGTGGATGAGTTGCCGCGCCGGACGACGCTCAGCATGCTCTTACCACACGGGTCAGCGATTTTGTGAATGCCTTCACAAAGGCGTACGGTTCATCGCTGTCTACCCCTTTACCACACCGGTCTGCCTTCCTCTCGGGGGGCTACGGCTACTGCCGTGACCGGTCCGTTTCGAGGAGCACATGATCGCCCAGCCACATCAGCTGAACGCGGTCGGCGACCACGCTGACCAGCGGTCGGTCACGGCTACCGATCAGCGGTCGATCCCAGAGGCCACCGTGGCCCGGCTGGCCGTCTACCTGCGTGCCCTGACCGGCCTGGGCGAGCACGGAGTGGCCACTGTCTCCTCGGAGTCGCTGGCCACCGCGGCCGGCGTCAACTCGGCCAAGCTGCGCAAGGACCTGTCCTACCTGGGGTCCTACGGGGTGCGCGGCGTCGGCTACGAGGTCTCGGTGCTCACCGAGCAGATCCGCAAGACCCTCGGCCTGCACCAGAACCGGGCCGTCGCCCTGATCGGGCTGGGGCACCTGGGGCAGGCGCTGGCCGGTTACGCGGGCTTCGCCTCCCGAGGCTTTCGGATCTCGGCGCTCATCGACGCCCATCCGGCCCTGGTCGGCACCCGGCTGCGTGGGCTGACCGTGCAACACGTGGACTCCCTCGACGAGGTCGTCAAGCGGGAGAACATCGCGATCGCCGTGGTGGCGGTGCCGGCTGCGGCGGCGCAGGACGTCTGCGACCGGCTGGTGGCGGCCGGCGTCACCTCGATCCTCAACTTCGCGCCGACGGTGCTGAACGTGCCGCCGCATGTCGACGTGCGCAAGGTCGACCTGGCTGCCGAGCTGCAGATCCTGTCCTTCCACGACAACCGCAAGGCCGGCCGGGCGGACTGCGCGCAGACCGCCGACTCGAGCCCCGGCGAGCCGACCGCCGGGTCGGCCGACCCCGCGACCGTGGCCGCCGACCCGATCAGCAAGGTGGCGGTGGCTCGGTGACCCTGCTTGTGGTCGGTCTCTCACATCACTCCGCTCCGGTCCGGGTGCTGGAGCGCGCCAGCATCCCGCCCGACGAGCTGACGAAGGTCCTGGACGAGCTGCACCGCAGCGAGTCCATCTCCGAGGTCATCGTGCTCTCGACCTGCAATCGGATCGAGATCTACGCCGACGTCGCCCGGTTCCACCCGGCCGTGGTCGACATCTCGACCACGCTCGCCCGGATCGCCGGCATGGGCGTGGCCGAGCTCGGCGATCACCTCTACGTCCACTTCGACGAGGCCGCTGCCGACCACCTGCTGCAGGTCGCGGCCGGCCTGGACTCGATGGTGGTCGGCGAGTCCCAGATCCTGGGCCAGCTGCGCCACGCCTACGCGACCGGCACCCAGGCCGGGACGGTCGGCAAGGTGCTGCACGAGGCGAGCCAGACCGCGTTGCGAGTCGGCAAGCGGGTGCACACCGAGACCGGCATCGACCGGGCCGGCGCGTCGGTGGTGTCCGTGGCGCTGCAGCATGCGGCCGAGGCCATGGGCGGGGCCGACCGGCTGGTCGGCAAGCGGTTCGTCATTCTGGGCGCAGGCTCGATGGGCGCCCTGGCAGGCGCGACGTTGCAGCGGCTTGCCGGCGGCGCCGGCCTCGACGTGGTGGTGATCAACCGTAGCGTCGAGCGCGCTCAGCGGCTGGCGCAGAGCTTGGGCGGCGAGGTCGGCTCCAGGGAGCGCCTCGCCGATGAGATCGCCCGTGCCGATGTGCTGATCTCGTGCACCGGGGCGACCGGCCTGGTGGTTGAGGGGCCCGACGTGCACCCGCGCGCCGGCCGGCCGCTGGTGGTGCTCGACCTGGCGCTGCCCCGCGACGTCGACCCGGCGGTCTCGCTGATGGCCGAGGTCCACTACGTCGACCTGGACGTGCTGCGCAGCTCCGGGGCGATGGTCAGCGACGCCGAGGTGGCGTCGGCGATGGCGATCGTGGCCACCGAGTTGCGCAGCTACCTGACCAGCCAGCAGGTGCGAGCGGTCGCGCCGACCGTCACCGCGCTGCGGGCCCGAGCGGCTCAGGTGGTGGACAGCGAGCTGCTGCGGCTGGACAGCCGGTTGCCCGGCCTGGAGCCCTCCGTTCGCGACGAGCTGGCCAGCGCGGTCCGCCGCGCCGTCGACAAGGTGCTGCACGCCCCGACTGTGCGGGTGAAGGAGCTGGCCGCCACGCCGGAGGGCAACTCCTACGCGGCCGCGCTGCGCGAGCTGTTCGACCTCGACCCGGCCCGGCCGGGCTCGGTCACCGCGGTTCGGCGCTCGGAGCCGTTGGACGCCGACCCCTTCGACGACGGCACGGCCGACGGTTCGGACGGTTCGGACGGCGCTGCCGGTTCGGAGGGCGCTGCCGGTTCGGACGGCGCTGCCGGTTCGGACGGCGCTGCCGGTTCGGACGGCGCTGACGCGCCGGGTGGTCCCGGGACGGTGACCGGCTGATGACGATGACTCGCACCCTTCGGATCGGCACCCGTGCCAGCCTGCTGGCCCGCACCCAGACCCAGCTGGTGATCGACGCCTTCGCAGGCAGCAACCCCGACGTGCCGGTGGAGGTCGTCCTGGTCTCCACCGAGGGCGACCGTTCGGCGCAGCCGCTGGAGCAGATCGGCGGCACCGGGGTGTTCGTCTCCGCGCTGCGCGAGGCGTTGCTGGCCGGCGAGATCGACGTCGCGGTGCACTCGTTCAAGGACCTGCCGACTGCTCCGGCGCCCGGTATCGCGCTGGCCGCGGTGCCGCCGCGTGAGGACCCGCGGGACGCGCTGTGCGCGCGGGACGGGCTGAGCCTGCTCGAGCTGCCGCCCGGCGCCCGGATCGGCACCGGCTCACCTCGCCGCACCGCTCAGCTGAACGCGCTGGACCGCGGGTGGCAGATCGTGCCGATCCGCGGCAACGTCGACACCCGGCTGTCCCGGGTGGGCAGCGGGGCAGATCAGCTCGACGCGGTGGTGCTGGCGGTGGCCGGCCTGCACCGGCTGGGTCGCGGCGAGGCCATCACCGAACTGCTCGATCCCATTCAAGTGCTGCCGGCAGCCGCGCAGGGCGCGCTCGCTGTCGAGTGCCGGGAGTCCGACGAGGACGCCCGGTCGCTGCTGGCGCCGCTCGATGACCACGCGACCAGGGCGGCAGTCGCTGCCGAACGGTCGTTGCTCACTGCCCTTGAGGCAGGCTGCACCGCCCCGGTGGGGGCACTGGCCGAGATCACCGAGGGTGATGACGGCTTGCTCGAAGTTTTCCTTCGTGGTTCGGTCACCGCGATCGACGGCAGTGACGCCGTCCGGTTGTCGGCTTCCGGCCCACTCAACACTGCCGAGAAGATCGGGCAGCGGCTAGCCGCTGAACTGATCGATCTCGGCGCGAACATCATGATGGGGAGCTCGAAATGACCCGAGCGCGTAAGTCCGTCGGCAAGGTGTCCTTCGTGGGCACCGGCACGGGCGACGCTGGACTGCTCACCGTGCGCGCCGTCGAGGTGCTGGCATCGGCCGAGGTGGCCTATGTCGATGACTCGGTCACCGGCGCGGTGCGGGCTCTGATAGCAGGCGAGATCCGCCCGGCCGACTCGGCGCCGGCCGACGTCGCCAAGGCGCTGCTGGCCGAGGCCCGCAACGGCGCGGTGGTGGTTCGGGTGGTGTCGGGTGATCCGTTCGCCTCCGACGCCGTCACCCGCGAGGCGCTGGCCGTCGGCAAGACCGCGGTGCCTTTCGAGGTGGTGCCGTCGCTGTCGGTGGCTGCCGCGACCGCCAGCTACGCCGGGGTGCCGGTGGGCGCCCTGCACACCGAGGCCGACCTGCGGCAGGGTCAGCCGGTCGACTTCGAGGCCCTGGCAGCGGCGCCCGGCACCCTGGTGCTGACCCTGGACGCCGCCGAGGTGGGCCAGGTGGCCGAGCAACTGGTGGCCTCGGGTCTCAAGCCCGACAGCGCGATGGCGGTGACCTGCGCCGGCACCACGACCGCTCAGGTCACCGTCGCCGGGACTCTGGCCGAGGCCGAGCTGTCGGCCGCGGGCATGCAGGGGCCGGTCGTGCTGAGCATCGGCAAGGCCGTCGCCTCGCGCGAGAAGCTGGCCTGGTGGGAGTCCCGCGCGCTGTTCGGCTGGAAGATCCTGGTGCCGCGCACCAAGGAGCAGGCCGGCGCGATGAGCGAGCGGCTGCGTGACTTCGGCGCGGTGCCGGTCGAGGTCCCGACCATCGCGGTCGAGCCGCCGCGCACGCCCACCCAGATGGAGCGCGCGATCAAGGGCCTGGTCACCGGCCGGTACGAGTGGATCGTGTTCACCTCGACCAATGCCGTCAAGGCGGTCCGGGAGAAGTTCGAGGAGTTCGGCCTGGACGCCCGCGCCTTCGCCGGCGTGAAGATCGCCTGCGTCGGGGAGCAGACCGCCGAGGCGGTGCGCGCCTTCGGAATCCTGCCGGAGCTGCTGCCGTCGGGCGAGCAGTCCTCCGAGGGCCTGCTGGCCGACTTCCCGCCGTATGACGACGTGCTGGACCCGATCGACCGGGTGCTGCTGCCGCGGGCCGACATCGCCACCGAGACGCTGGCCGAGGGCCTGCGCGAGCGCGGCTGGGAGATCGACGACGTGACGGCCTACCGGACGGTTCGGGCGGCGCCGCCGGCGGCCGAGATCCGCGACGCCATCAAGTCCGGCGGCTTCCAGGCGGTCTGCTTCACCTCGTCCTCGACGGTGCGCAACCTGGTCGGCATCGCCGGCAAGCCGCACAACAAGACGGTGGTGGCCTGCATCGGGCCGCAGACCGCGGCTACGGCGCGCGAGTTCGGCCTGCGGGTGGACGTGCAGCCCGAGACCGCGAACGTGGCGTCGCTGATCGACGCGCTGGCCGAGTTCGCGGTCAAGCGGGCCGAGGAAGAGCGTGAGAAGGCGGCCGCCGCGCCGGCCCGCCGGTCGCGTTCCACCGCGCGCAGCCGCACGGTTCGGTAGCTCGGTTCGCAGGAAGTTCGCTGGCAGCTCGCTGTTTCGAGCGGGCGCCGTTCGCAGGCCTTCGGGCGCTGTGGCCGGCGCCCGCTTCGCTTTCTGGACGTCGCTGTGATGAGAGGTCATCGGCGCAACCCCTCGCTACGGTGAGCGGTTGTGAGCAGCAACGAGCCGTACCACAGCGTCCAGGCCGCTGACCGGAGCGCCATCGCAGACCTCGTACGGAGATTCTTCGCCGCCTTCACCTCCGGAGCGGACAGCGCCGTCCGGCTCGACGCGCTCCGCGAGGCGTTCCTTCCTACAGCGGTGATCATCCGGACCTGCGGTGGCGAACCCACCGTCTACACCGTCGACAGCTTCATCGCGCCCCGGCAGGCATTGCTGGCCGGCGGCAGGCTGCTCGACTTCAGTGAGTGGGAGCTGATCGGGCGCACCGAGGTGTTCGGCGATGTCGCGCAGCACTTCTGCAGCTATGCCAAGCAAGGCATCTCAGACGGTGAATCCTTCACCGGACGAGGCATGAAGACGTTGCAATTCATACGGACGTCGGCCGGCTGGCGGATCAGCGCCGCGGCCTGGTACGACGAGCGTGCCGGCCTGACCATCGAGCCGGAATGGGTTTCGGGCGACGCGTCTGAGCGGGAGACCTGACGACCGGCCGGTGGACTCCTGGCCCACCCCCACCGCGCGCGAGACCCATTAGCGTGGGACGTGGTGCGTCCCAGACAGTCGAGGCGCCGCCTGCGGGCTAGTGGAAACGGGTGGGGCTATGCCAGTGCTGGACGCGTTCGCCGTCAAGGATCGGGTCGCGGTTGTCACGGGCGGCAACCGTGGCTTGGGCCGTGCGTTCGCGCACGCGCTCGGTGAGGCAGGGGCTTCGATAGCGATCCTCGCCCGGGACGAGGCGGCCAGTGCCGATGTCGTGTCGGAGCTCGACACGAAGGGGATACGCGCGCGTGCGTTCTCGGCCGATGTCTCCGACCGCGCTGCGGTGGCGAACGCCGCCCACCGGATCACCGCTGAGTTCGGGGGCGTGGACATCCTGGTCAACAACGCGGGAACGTGCGTCCACCGCCCTGCTCTGGAGGTGACCGAGCAGGAATGGCGTTCGGTCATCGACGTGAACCTGACGGGGGTGTGGAACGGTTGCCAGGTCTTCGGCGCGTTGATGGTGCAGGCCGGCGGCGGGGCCATCGTGAACGTGGGGTCGATGTCCGGCCAGATCGTCAACCGTCCGCAGTGGCAACCGGCCTACAACGCGTCCAAGGCCGGGGTGCATCACCTCACGAAGTCACTCGCGGCTGAATGGGCTGTCCACGGCGTTCGGGTCAACGCGGTCGCGCCGGGGTATGTCCGCACCGACATGACACCGCTCGATAATCCGGAGTTCGCAGAGCATTGGATCGGCGACACGCCCCAGCAGCGGGCGGCCGAGCCGGAGGAGATCGCGCCGGCGGTGGTCTTTCTCGCCAGCCGCGCGTCGTCGTTCATGACCGGCACGGTGCTGGTCATCGATGGGGGCTACACCGTTTTCTAGTCAGCGTTCCCTCTGAACGCACCAGGATGAATCTCTCCTCAGGCTGAGCTGCCCGTCAGCCGCAGTGCCGCCACGATCAGGGTGCGGGCCGTCTGGGTGGTCTCGGTCAGCGACACCCGCTCCTGCGCGCTGTGCGCGACCGCCGGATCGCCCGGCCCGTAGTGCAGGGTAGGAATCCCAGCGCCGGCGTATAGCCGCAGGTCGCTGCCGTACGGCGCGCCTCGCTCGGCCACCTGCCCGCCCACGGTGTCGGCATGCGCCCCGGCGACCACCTCGCGCAGCGGGTCGCCGGCCGGCAGCCGGCCACTGGCGAACTGGCCGCCGCTCCAGCGCACCGAGGCCGGGTGCGCGCGCAGCCACGGGTCGGCGGCGCACACCTCGGCCACCCGTTGCTCGAACGCGGCCCGGGCCTCGGCCGGGTCCTCGTCCAGCAGCACCCCGTACCGGCCGTGCGCGACCAGCAGGTCCGGCACCGTGCTCGGCCAGTCACCGGCCGACACCTGGCCGATCGACAGCGGCGCCGCGATCTGGTAGCCGGCCAGCAGCGGATCGGGCTCGGCGTTGCGTTCGGTCTCCAGCGCCCGCAGCCCCTGAAACAGCGGCAGGAACTTCTCGATGGCGCTGACCCCGGCCGTGCGGATGCTGCCGTGCGCCGCCGAACCGGGCACGGTCAGCTCGAAGGTCAGCGCCCCGCAGTTGGCGGTGATCATGCTGAGCGACGTGGGTTCGGGGATCAGGCAGGCGTCACCCCGATGCCCGCGGCGCAGGGTGGCGAACGCGCCGAGCCCGCCGTCCTCCTCGCTGGCCACCAGGTGCAGCGCGAGCCGGCCGGCCAGCCGCATGCCGCTGGCCCGGATCGCCGCCAGCGCGGCCAGGTTGGCCGCCACCCCGGCCTTCATGTCGCAGGCGCCGCGCGCGTGCAGCAGGTCGCCCTCGATCCGCGGGGTGAAGGGATCTCCCGGCCAGGCGGCCCGATCGCCGGGTGGCACCACGTCGACGTGGCCTTGCAGGATGACCGTGGGACCGTCCCGCCGCTCGGTGCTGGCCACCAACCCCCAGATCTCAGCCCGCTCGGCCTCGGTGCCGGGGAAGTCCGGGTCGGCCCGCAGCTCGGCCAGGTCCGGCTGCCACAGGTCGACCTCCAGATCCAGCCGTTCGGCCTGCCCGGCGAGAGCGTGCAGCAGCTCCGTCTCGGCCGCGCTGCCGGTGACGCTCGGAACCGCGAGCAGGTCGAGCAGGCCGCGGTGCAGCGCCGGCTCGTCGAGGGCGTCCAGCGCACGGCGTTCGGTGTCGGTGAGCATGCCGGCATCATGCCTTTGGGAGTGGCGAGGTGGAAACACCGGCGATCGCTCAGCGGTCAGCTGGCAAGCCCAGCTCGGCCACCGCGGCATCGCGGATCTTGAACTTCTGAATCTTGCCGGTCACGGTCATCGGGTACTCGGTGACGAACTGGACGTAGCGCGGCACCTTGTAGTGCGCAAGTCGGCCTTGGCAGTAAGCGCGCACCTCTTGCTCCGTGAGCGCGGCGCCAGGCCGAAGCCGCACCGCCGCCAGCAGCTCCTCGCCATACTTGCGATCCGGCACACCCACCACCTGGACGTCCTCGATGTCGGGATGGGAGTAGAGGAACTCCTCCACCTCGCGAGGATAGACGTTCTCGCCGCCGCGGATCACCATGTCCTTACTGCGCCCGACGATGGCGAGGTACCCCTCGTTGTCCATCACCGCCAGGTCGCCGGTGTGCATCCAACCGTCGCGTAACACCTCGGCAGTCTGATCGGGCTGGTTCCAGTACCCGCGCATCACCGAGTAGCCCCGGGTACACAGCTCCCCCGTCGTGCCCCGCGGCGCCAACCGTCCGCTGACCGGGTCGATCACCTTCACCTCGACGTGTGGGTGCACCCGGCCGACGGTGGCGGTCCGGCGGTCGAGCGAGTCGTCGGCTCGGGTCTGGGTGGAGACCGGCGAGGTCTCGGTCATCCCGTAGCAAATCGTCACCTCCACCATCTGCATCTCGCTGATCACCCGCTTCATCACCTCGACCGGGCAGGGTGAGCCGGCCATGATTCCGGTGCGTAGCGAGGACAGGTCGTAGTCGGCGAAATCGGTCAGTGCCAGTTCGGCGATGAACATGGTGGGCACGCCGTACAGCGACGTGCAGCGCTCGTCCTGCACCGCCCGCAGGGTGGCGGCAGGGTCGAAGCCGGCGGCCGGGATGACCACGCAGGCGCCGTGGCTGGTGGCCGCCAGATTGCCCATCACCATGCCGAAGCAGTGGTAGAACGGCACCGGCACACAGATCCGGTCCTGCTCGGTGTAGGAGCATCCCTCGCCGACCAGATAGCCATTGTTGAGGATGTTGTGGTGGCTGAGGGTGGCGCCTTTGGGAAAGCCGGTGGTGCCGGAGGTGTACTGGATATTGATCGGATCATCCGGGTCGAGGCCGTCGGCCACCGCCTGCACCTCGGCAAGCGGGACCGACCCGCCGTCGGTCACCAGCTCGGTCCAACCGGGCTCGCCGAGGTAGATGACCTCACGTAGCTCGGGGCAGTCGCCGGCGACCTCCGTCACCATCGCGCGGTAGTCGCTGCCCTTGTGCTCTAGGGCCGAGAACAGCATGGCGGTACCGGACTGCTTCAACACGTAGGCCAGCTCGTGGCTGCGATAGGCAGGGTTGATGTTGACCGCGATCACGCCGATCCGAGCGGTCGCGTACTGCACCAGCATCCAGTCGATGCAGTTCGGGGCCCAGATGCCTACCCGCTCACCGATCTGGATACGGTGCGCGAGCAGGCCACGGGCCAGTTCGGTGACCGCGGCGTCGAGTTGGGCATAGCTGAGTCGCCGGCCGCTGCCGCACTCGACAACCGCATCCCGATCGGGATATCGGGCGGCGGTCCGGGCCAGGTTGGCGCCGATGGTGTCGCCGAGCAGACCCACCGTGGAGGTGCCGCTGGCGTAGGAGAGCAGGACGGGCGGCGGCGCAGAGGTCATAGACCGGATTCAACTCGCCGGCGGAAACCGGCGCTAGCCGGCGGTCGTGCGCGCGTGCGCTGGTGAGGTGTGTCAGCGGGGCGGGGTGAGGGTGCCGCGGGATTCTTTGACTGTGAAGGTGGTTCGGGACGGCTGGTTGGCGGTGACCTCGCCGGGGATGTCGATCCAGGAGCCGGCGCCGATGCGGAACTGGGCGTGCCAGTACACCCGAGCGGTGACGGTGACCGGTCCGCGCCGGGTGTAGTTGTGCCCGAACCGGTCGGCGCAGGAGCCGCAGTCCTGGGCGGGGTCGTAGGCGGTGCCGGGAGTGGCGGTCAGGGTGCCGGCGACGCCGTCGCCGAAGTCGAACTCGGTGCGGTCATAGCTGACCCGCAGGTTGACCGGAAAGCCGATCAGGCTGGCCCGGCCGAGCTCGACCTCGGGCGCGGTGTCGACCCAGAACAGGGTGCGCAGGTTGATCAGGGCGGTGCCGGTGCTCGGCGAGACCCCCAGCGCGGGCGGGTGCAGCAGCCGGATCACCTCGTCGCGCAGCGCGGCGGTCGACGGCATCGGGGTGGTGGCGCCAGCGCACCAGGCGGCGATGGGTACGGCGGTGTCACTCAGCGACACCACGGTGATGAACTGATGCGGGTTAGGGGTGCCGGGAATCGGTGGGCAGGGAAAACCGGTCGGGCCGCAGGAGGGGTTCCAGTGGGTGTGGTCATCGGTCGCCGTGGCGTAGCCGCAGTCGATCACCAGCACCGGCGAGGCCCCGTTGCCACGGGGCAAGTCGGTGGGAGTCACCCCGCAACTTCCCGTCACGCCCACAGATCCAGGACCCGTCCCGCCATGCAAGGTGGCACCGCTGCCTCCGCCGCAGGGATCAGCGCCAACTGCGCTAGCTCGCGCGAAAGTTACTAACTGCAATACAAGGAGTAGGCAAGCCACCGCACCTAACGGTGGTTTGGCTCGCTTCATGAGATCCGTGCCATGTAGGTGAGCTGCCAGCCGTCAGCACTCTTCTTGCTGCATAACTTGAAGTTGTCGCCGAAGTAGGCTCCATCCCCATTGAAGACCTTGCCGGTCTTATCCACGACTGACGTTGCAGTGATGTCCACCTTCATCACGGCGCAGAAGTCCGCAGGTGCGGTTACCGGTGCGATAGCAGTTTTCTCTGCGCGGTGCACCGTGAGTCGACCACCCAAGTACCAGTGCTTTTCAGCTGCAGTTCGGCTTATGCCCCTCGCTAGGCCATCGCACTGTCCGCAAGTAGGGCCGTAGTAGTGCTTCATGTAGGACGGGTTGGTGGTGGCGTAGGCCCAGTCGAGGGTGCGCATGAAGAACTCGGCGAAGGCGTTGGCGCCCTCCTGCGTCCGCGCGCGGGCGGCCGCCGGGTAGAGCGGCGGCTTCTCGCCCGGCTTGACGTTGTGGCCGGTCAGCGGCACGTCCGCCGGATAGGGTCGGGGGGTCGGCGTAGGCCTCGCCGAGGTCGGAGCGGCGCTGGCGCTGGGCGCTGAGCTCGCCGCCGGCACCGTAGAGGTGTTCGGGCCGGCGTCGCCGCTGCAGCCGCTGACCAGCAGTGTCAGAACGCCGACCAGCGCCAAGCCGGCCAACCGCATGTGCTTACCCATAACGGCGATGATGCCCGATTCGTTCTCGGGCCGGCCGACCGGCTACTTACTTGTGGATAACCCGGGCAGGGCAACCAGTCCGAGCTAGGCTGGACCGGTGAATGATCTTCCCGCCCTCCCCGCCTTTCCGGTGTCGCGGCCTCGCCGGCTCCGGCGGACAGCTGCCTTGCGCCGGCTTGCCGGTGAGGTCTCGGTGCGGCCGGGCGACCTGATCCTGCCGATGTTCGTCGCTGAGAGCGCCTCCGAGCCGCGCCTGATCGGCTCGATGCCGGGGGTGGTCCAGCACTCCCTCGACTCGCTGGCCAAGGCCGCCATTGGCGCGGTCGAGGCCGGCGTCGGCGGGCTGATGCTGTTCGGAATCCCGATGCATAAGGACCCGGTGGGCTCGGGCGCCGACGACCCGCACGGCATCCTCAACCTCGCTCTGGCTCGGCTGAAGTTCGAGCTCGGCGACGCGACCGTGCTGATGGGCGACCTGTGCCTGGACGAGTTCACCGACCACGGTCACTGCGGGGTGCTGTCCACCGACGGCTCCGTCGACAACGACGCCACCCTGCAGCGTTACGCCTCGATGGCATTGGCGCAGGCCGAGGCCGGCGCTGACCTGCTCGGCACGAGCGGCATGATGGACGGCCAGGTCGGCGTGGTTCGGCAGGCCCTGGACGGGGCCAATCGCTCTGACGTCGGCGTGCTCGCCTACGCGCCCAAGTACGCCTCGGCGTTCTACGGGCCGTTCCGCGAGGCGGTGGACTCCTCGCTCACCGGTGACCGGCTGACCTACCAGCAAGACCCGGCCCGCGGCGCCCGTGAGGCATTGGCGGAGGTGGCTCTGGACGTGGCCGAGGGCGCTGACATGGTGATGGTCAAGCCGGCGCTGCCCTACCTCGACATCCTCGCCGCGGTCTCAGCGGCCTCGCCGGTTCCGGTCGCGGCCTATCAGGTCTCGGGTGAGTACGCGATGATCGAGGCCGCCGCCGAGCGCGGCTGGATCGACCGCGAACGGGTCGTGCTCGAGACGTTGCTGTCGATCCGCCGGGCGGGTGCGGCCATGATCTTGACGTACTGGGCGCACGAGGCAGCCATCCTGCTGCGATGAGCCCGGCCCGCCACCCGAGGCGCTGATGACCGGGCGTCGCTCCCGGTATCGCAGCGCCGGCCTGCTCACCGGCCTGATCATCCTCGGCTGGATCTGGGACTTCGTGCTCGGTGGCGGTCGCACGCACTCGCCCGCCTGGCTGGGGGCGCTGATCGTGGTGGGAGGCATCAGCCTGCTGGCCGCCCGAGGCGCGCCCGACTCGGCCTTCGCAGATCCGGCACCCGCAGACCGGACGCCCGCAGCGGGCCCAGCTGCCGTTAGGCCGATCGTCATCGCCCCGGCGGACTCCGCGGACCTGCCGCAGTTGGTTGAGATCGAAGTAGCCGCCGACAAGCTCTTCGAAGTCGCCGGCTACGGCAGCACTCCCGGTCCGGCCACCACCGACGAGCTAGCCGGGGCGAAGCTGCTGCTGGTAGCCCGCCGGCAGCCAAGCGCCCCCGCAGCGCGCGACCCCCGACCAAGCGACCCCCGACCAAGCGACCCTGGACCAAGCGACCCCCGACCAAGCGACCCTGAACCGAGCGAGCCTGCGGCGACCGGTCAGCCACCCATCGGTTACATCAGGGTCGAGGTGGTCGACGGGCAGGCGCACATCGAGGGGCTGTCGGTGCGCCCGAAAGAGATGCGACGGGGCGTCGGCGCCGCCCTGGTGAACGCCGCGTGCGAGTGGGCCGCCGAGCAGGGGTTCAACCAGGTCACCCTGTGCACCTTCGCCGACGTGCCGTGGAACGGCCCGTTCTACGCCGGCCTGGGTTTCACCGAGATCCCCGCCGCCACCCCTGAGCTGCAGGCGCTGCGCCGACGTGAGACGCGGCTGGGCCTGGACGCGATGGGCCGGCGGTGTGTGATGCGGCGCCCGCTCGACCGGCCACCCAGCCGGCCGAGCTGGCCGGCTGGCTGACGAGGCGGCCCCACGAGACGGCCCGACGAGACGGCCGAGCGCCGGCTGGCTGACTTGCAGACCCGCTCAGTGAAAAGTGCCCCGCCGTATGCTGGACGCTTCCCATATCAAGGAGCCTGACATGCTCGTCCGTTCCGTCTCCGCTGCCGCGATGTCAGTCGTGGCCCTGCTCGGCGTCACCGCCTGCTCGCCGACCGACGACAACCCAGCCGCGAACACCAGCGCGCCGGCGGTCAGCGCCGCGGCCGATGAGTGCGACAAGTCGAAGCTGAGCCTGATCACGCCGGGCGTCTTCACCGTGGCCACCGACAACCCGGCCTACGAGCCGTGGTTCTCGGACAACAAGCCCAGTAACGGCAAGGGTTACGAGTCGGCAGTGGCCTATGCGGTGGCCGAGCGGCTGGGTTTCAAGCCGTCCGAAGTCAAGTGGGTCACCGCCTCCTTCAACAGCGTGGTGACCCCAGGCCGCAAGAACTTCGACGTCGACGTCAACCAGGTCTCGATCAGCGAGGAGCGCAGGAAGGCGGTGGACTTCTCCACCGGCTACTACGACGTCGCGCAGTCGGTCGTCAGCTACACCGGCAGCAAGATCGCCAGCGCCACCTCGCTGGCCCAGCTGAAGGACGCCAAGCTGGGCGCCCAGGTCGGCACCACCAGCTACAAGACCATCACCGACACCATCAAGCCCTCCAAGAAGCCATCGGTGTACGACACCAACGACCTCGCCGTCCAGGCCCTGAAGAACAAGCAGATCGACGGCATCGTGGTAGACCTGCCCACCGGTTTCTACATGAGCGCCGCCCAACTGGACAACGGCAAGATCGTCGGCCAGATCTCCTCCGGCAGCTCGCCCGAGCAGTTCGGGTTCGTGCTCAGCAAGGGCTCCAAGCTGACCTCGTGCGTCTCCAAGGCGGTTGACGCGCTGCGCGGCGAGGGAGCGCTCACCCGGCTTCAGGAGCAGTGGCTGGCCACCGCCGGCGGAGCGCCTGAGCTGAAGTGATGGCGCGGGCGCCGCAGTCGATCGCACCTGCCGACCAGTCGAGCTGGCAGCCCTCAGAATTGCAGCGCCAGCGCCTGGCCTACCGGCGCGGCAGGGCGATCCGCTCGGGGGTCACCGCGGCGCTGAGCACCCTGGTGCTGGTCGCGGTGGCGATCGGCGCGGTCACCTCGTCACCGGGCTGGCCGCGAGTCCATGAGACTTTCTTCAACTGGGAAAAGGCGAAAGAGTCCTTCCCCCTCGTCGCCGAAGGCCTGTGGCTCAACCTTCGGGTGATGCTGGCCTGCGCGGTGCTGGTGGTGGTGCTCGGCTTGGCGCTGGCCGTCCTGCGAACGCTGCGCGGGCCGGTGTTCTTTCCGCTGCGGATGTTCGCCGCCGCCTACACCGACCTTTTCCGCGGCCTTCCGCTGATCCTGGTGTTGCTGCTGCTCGGGTTCGGAGTGCCGGCGCTGAGCCTGGGCGGCGTCTCCTTCCAGCCGGTGGTGGTCTACGGCGGCGCCGCGCTGGTGTTGACCTATTCGGCCTACGTCGCCGAGGTGTTCCGCGCCGGGATCGAGTCGGTTCATCCCTCCCAGCGCGCGGCGGCCCGCTCGCTCGGGCTGAGCAACTCCCAGTCCTTACGTCACGTGGTGTTGCCGCAGGCGGTTCGCCGGGTGCTGCCGCCGCTGCTCAACGACTTCGTGTCGCTGCAGAAGGACTCGGGGCTGATCTCCATCCTCGGTGTCGTCGACGCGATCCGCGCGGCCCAGATCTCGACGGCCACCGACTTCAACTACACGCCCTACATCGTGGCCGGCTTCCTGTTCGTCTGCCTGACTATCCCGCTCACCAGGCTGACCGACTGGGTCGCCAGACGGCAGGGCTGGTACGGCGTCTCCGGTGGCGCGGTATGAGAAGGCGAGCCGCTGCCAGGTGGGACCCGGCGCCGGACGGCGCCGGCCTGCTGTCGATCCGCAACCTGCGCAAGTCCTTCGGCTCGAACCTGGTGCTCGACGACGTCAGCCTGGACATCGCGCAGGGCGAGTGCGTCGTGCTGATCGGCGCCTCCGGCTCGGGCAAGTCCACCCTGCTGCGGTGCGTGAACCTGCTTGAGGTGGTCGACGACGGCGTCATCGAGCTGGCCGGCGCCGACGTCACCGACCCGAGGATGAACGCCGACGAGGTGCGCTCCCGGGTCGGCATCGTGTTCCAGGCGTTCAACCTGTTCCCGCACCTGTCGGTGCTGCAGAACGTCACCCTGTCGCCGATCAGGGTGCACGGCCTGCCGCGCGCCGAGGCCGAGGCCCGGGCGTTGGCGATGCTGGAGCGGGTCGGGCTCTCGGACAAGGCGTCGGCCAGGCCCGACGAGCTGTCCGGCGGCCAGCAGCAGCGGGTTGCGATCGCCCGGGCCCTGGTGAACTCGCCGGTGCTGATGCTGCTGGACGAGGTCACCTCGGCCCTTGACCCGGAGCTGGTGGGTGAGGTGCTGAGCCTGCTGCGCGAGCTCAAGGACGAGGGCATGACGATGGTGATCGCCACCCATGAGATGGGATTCGCCCGGCAGGTCGCTGACACCGTGTGCTTCCTCGATGGCGGCCGGCTGCTGGAGGTCGGCCCACCCGAGCAGGTGCTGGCAGACCCGCTTGAGGCCCGCACCCGGCAATTCCTGGCCCGGATCATCGAAGCCGGCCGGTTGTGAGCGGCTGCCCGGTAAAGGACCACCGGTAAAGGACCACCGGTGACCGGCGCCCGGTGACAGACCGCCGGTCACCGGGCGCGGGCAAAGCTGGAACACTGGGCAGGTGAGCGACGCACCCATCTCAGCAGAGCTGTTCGCCCGAGCCCAGAAGGTCATCCCCGGCGGGGTCAACTCACCGGTCCGGGCCTTCCGCGCGGTCGGCGGCACGCCTCGGTTCATGGTGAGCGGCCAGGGCCCGTACCTGACCGACGCCGACGGGCGGACCTACGTCGACCTGGTGGCCTCGTGGGGTCCGATGATCCTCGGCCACGCCCATCCGGCGGTGGTCGAGGCGGTCCGCTACGCCGCGACCCAGGGGCTGTCCTTCGGCACCCCGACCATCGGCGAGGTCGAGTTGGCCGAGGAGCTCATCGCCCGGGTGGAGCCAGTGCAGGAGGTGCGGCTGGTCAACTCCGGCACCGAGGCCACCATGTCGGCCATCCGGCTGGCCCGCGGCTTCACCGGCCGCCCGAAGGTGGTCAAATTCGCCGGCTGCTACCACGGCCACGTCGACTCGCTGCTGGCCAGCGCCGGCTCCGGGGTGCTCACCCTGGGCCTGCCCGACACCCCCGGCGTCACCGGCGCCCAAGCCAGCGAGACCATCGTGCTGCCCTACAACGACGTCGCTGCGGTCGAAGCGGCCTTCGAGCTCAACGGCCCCGACATTGCCTGCGTCATCACCGAGGCCGCGGCGGGCAACATGGGCGCGGTGCCTCCGCAGCCGGGGTTCAACCAGGCGCTGCGCGAGATCACCGCCAGGCACGGGTCGCTGCTGATCATGGACGAGGTGATGACCGGTTTTCGGGTCAGCAGGTCGGGTTGGCACGGCCTCGACCCGGTCGAGGCCGACCTGTTCACCTTCGGCAAGGTGATGTCCGGAGGGCTGCCGGCAGCCGCCTTCGGCGGCCGCGGCGACGTGATGTCGTTCCTGGCGCCGGCCGGCCCGGTCTACCAGGCCGGCACGCTGTCGGGTAACCCGGTCGCGGTCGCTGCGGGGCTTGCCACCCTGCGCAACGCCGACTCCGAGGTCTACGCCCGGCTCGACGCCACCGCCTTCACGGTCGGCCGGCTGGTCTCCGAGGCCCTGGCCGCCGAAGGCGTGGCCCACCAGTTGCAGTACGCCGGCAACATGTTCTCGGTGTTCTTCGGCCAGACCCCGGTCACCGACTTCGCCCAGGCCAAGGCCACCGAGAGCTTCCGGTACGGCCCGTTCTTCCACTCCATGCTCGACGCGGGGGTGTACCTGCCGCCGAGCGCTTTCGAAGCCTGGTTCGTCACCGCCGCGCACGACGACGCCGCTGTGGCCAGGATCGCCGAGGCGCTGCCGGCCGCCGCCCGGGCAGCCGCGACCGCCACCCGGCCGGCGCCGTGAGCCGCGCAATGAGCCGCACCACCGTCCACCTGCTGCGCCACGGCGAGGTCTTCAACCCGACCAAGGTGCTCTACGGCCGGTTGGCCGGGTTCCGGCTGTCCGAAGCCGGCGAGGCGATGGCTGAGCGGGCCGCCAGCCACCTGGCTGGCCGGGACGTGACCTACCTGGCTTCCTCGCCGCTGGAGCGGGCGCAGCAGACCGCCGCGCCGATCGCCGCCCAGTTCGGCCTGGACGTCGTGATAGACGACGACCTGATCGAGGCCGCGAACGCCTTCGAGGGCAGGCGGGTCGCCGGGCCGGGCGGGGTGCTGAAGTACCCGACCAGCTGGCCGCTGTTCCGCAATCCGGCTCGGCCGTCCTGGGGCGAGCCCTACGAGCAGATCGTGCGGCGGATGCTGGCCGCCGCCGAGCGGGCCCGTGAGCGGGCCGAAGGGCACGAGGCGGTCTGCGTCTCACATCAACTGCCGATCGTCTGCCTGCGCCGCTACTCCGAGGGCAAGCGGCTCTGGCACGACCCGCGGCGCCGGCAGTGCTCGCTGGCCTCGCTCACCTCGCTCACCTTCGACGACGACCGGGTGGTCGGGGTGAGCTACGCCGAACCGGCCGGCACGACGCCGAACCGGATGCAGGAGCAACCACCCGGCGCCTGAGCGCCGCGCGCGTCGACGCACCGCTTGGGCACAGCGGGCGCTCAGTAATCGGGCCAGTGCGGCTGTGCTGTGGCACACGCATCACACTGTGGGGGTGAACCCGTTGCACACTGGGATGGCTATGACATCTCGTACCGTCGTGCTCGTCACGACGCTGCTGGCGGCCGTCCTCGGCCTGTCGGCCTGCAGCGGAGGAAAGAACGCCGTAGACCAGAGTTCGGGCAACCAGTTCCGCTACGTCCAGGCCAACAAGAAGGGCTCGGTGATCGAAGCCTCCGAGCGCAAGCTGGCCGGCCCGGTCGCGGGCACTCTGCTGACCGGCGGGAACTACCGGCTCAGCGATGACCGGGGCAAGGTCGTGGTGCTGAACTTCTTCGCGTCCTGGTGCCCGCCGTGCCAGCTGGAGACGCCGCAGTTCGACTCGATCTACCGCGAGCGCAAGTCCTCCGGCGTGCAGTTCATCGGCATGGACGTCAAGGACCCGTCCAAGAGCGCGGCGATGTCCTGGATCAAGGACAAGGACGTCACCTTTCCGGTGGTCTATGACGAGGCCGCCCGCAGCGCCATCCAGCTGGGCGACGTGCCGATGGCCGCGTTGCCCTCGACCATCGTGATCGACCGGCAGGGCCGGGTAGCGGCGGTCTACGTCGGCGCGGTGCTGCCCAAGGACCTCACCGCGGCGCTCGACGAGCTGACCAAAGAGGTCTGAACGGTGCACCCGGTCGTGCTCGCCAGCGGGTTCAGCAGCACCGTCACCGACGGCGGGCTGATCCCGGCCGCGGGTGTGGCGCTGCTGGTCGGGGTGCTCGGCTTCCTGTCGCCGTGCGTGCTGCCGCTGGTGCCGGGCTACCTGTCCTATGTCGCCGGGCTGGCCGGAACCGAGCACGGCGGGCACCGGCAGCGCCGGATGGTCGGCGGCGCGTTGCTGTTCGTGCTGGGTTTCACCGCGGTCTTCGTCGCCACCGGGGCGTTGTTCGGCACTCTCGGCTCCACCATCAGCGTGCACCGGGTGCTGCTGATGCGGATCTTCGGCGTCGTCACGATCGGCATGGGCCTGGTGTTCCTCGGCAGGTTCCGGCTGCTGCAGCGGGAGGCGAAGGTGCACCGGCTGCCGCGGGCCGGCCTGGCAGGCGCGCCGTTGCTGGGGTTGACCTTCGGGCTGGCCTGGACCCCGTGCCTGACGCCGACCTTCGGCGCGGTCTACGCGCTGGCGGTGACCGAGGGGACCGCCGGCCGCGGCGCGTTGCTGTCGGCGGTGTACTGCCTGGGCCTGGGCGTGCCGTTCCTGCTCGTCGCGATGGGCTTGAGCTGGGTGAGCGGCGCGCTGGCGGTGGTCCGACGGCACACCCGGCTGGTCAGCCAGGTCGGCGGCGCGGTGCTGATCGTGATGGGCGTGCTGCTGCTCAGCGGGGTCTGGGATCACTGGATGAACTACCTTCGGCTCGAGTTCGCCGGCGTCGGCGTCGGATCGGAGCTGTAGATGACGTCGCCGCCGACCGGATCGGCGCGCCGTCCGGTCGGGTTGCCCCGTCCGGTCCGCCAGCTGTGGCGGCGGTTGGTGTCGATGCGCACCGCGCTGGTGCTGCTGTTCCTGCTGGCGCTGGCCTCGGTGCCGGGCTCGCTGCTGCCGCAGCGGCCGCTCAACCCGCCGAAGGTGCGGGAGTACCTGGCGACCCACGGCGCCTGGGGCAGGTTCCTGGACCGGATCGGCGCCTTCGACGTCTTCGGCTCGATCTGGTTCTCGGCGGTCTACCTGCTGCTGTTCGCCTCGCTGATCGGCTGCCTGATCCCGCGGATCACCGTCTACGCCAGGGCCTTGCGAGCCCGGCCGCTGAAGGCGCCGCGTCACCTCGGCCGGCTCGCCGAGAACGCCGCGCTCAGCACCGACCTCAGCCCGGACCAGGCCGCCGCCCGGATCGAGCGGGAGCTGCGACCGCGCTGGCGCACCGCGGTCCGCACCGAGGACGGCGGCGCGGTGGCCGTCTCGGCCGAGAAGGGGTACAGCCGGGAGGCGGGCAACCTGCTGTTCCACCTCTCGCTGCTTGCCGCCCTGGCGCTGATCGCCGGCGGCCGGATGCTGAGCTATGAGGGTTCGGTGGTGACCACCGAGGGCTCGGGCTTCTGCAACCGGCCGATCTCCTACGACTCCTTCTCCTCCGGCCCCTGGGTCAACCCCGGCGCGCTGTCGGACTTCTGCATCGACCGGTTGGACTCGTTCACCGCCACCTGGCGCGAGGACGGATCGCCGGAGCAGTTCAAGGCCGACATCCGCTACTCCGAAGACCTGGCAGCCGAGTCCGAGCGCGGCGTGATCACCGTCAACCATCCGCTGCGGCTCAAGGGCGACCGGGTCTACCTGCTCGATCACGGCTACTCGCCGACCGTGACCATCACCCGCCCCGGACGCACTCCGGTCACCGACACCCAGGCGTTCCTGCCCGCGGACGCGGTGCTGACCAGCGAGGGCGCTTTCCGGCTGCCGGGCAGGGACGGCACGAAGGACGACGACCTGGGGCTGAGCGCCATCTTCGCGCCGACCCCGGTGATCACCGGCGGCGTCGTCACCTCGATAGCGCCGCAGGCCACCAACCCGGTGCTGGCGGTGCTGGCCTACACCGGCGAGCTGAATCCGCGCGGTGTGCCGCAATCGGTCTACAGCCTGGACCAGAAGCAGATCGACAAAGGCGAGCTGAGAAAGGTCGGCGCCAAGAACCTGGCGCTGGGTGAGTCGATGACGCTGCCGGACGGCACCGTGATCCGCTTCGACGGCTACAAGGAGTGGGCCAACCTGCAGGTCTCGCACGACCCTAGCCAGACCGCGCTGCTGGTCGCGTCGATCCTGATGACAGCGGGGCTGCTCGGCTCGTTGGCGATCCGGCGGCGCCGGCTGTGGGTGCGCGTTGCCCCAGCCGGCCCCGCGGCTCGTAGTGTGGTGTCGGTGGGCGGGCTGGCTCGCACCGACGGAGGCGACTTCAGCGCGGAGTTCCAGGCGGTCCTCGCCCGGCTGACGGCCGTTCTGGACGCAGGAGCGCCGCCTGCCACGGTGGCGGCGCCGGCCACCGCCGAGAAGATCGGCGCGGGAAAGGACTGAGATGGCGATCGATGGCGGCTTGGCCTCGTTGTCCGAGTCATTGTGGACGGCTGCCACCGGCACCTACATGCTCGCCGTGGTGGCCTACACCGGTGAGTACGCCTTCGGCAAGAACGGCCGGATCGCCCAGACCAGCGCCGCCCAGGCCGGCGTCCGGCAGCCCACGCTGGTCGGCGGCGGCGAGCCCGGCGCAGTGGGCGCCCTGCCCGACCAGCCCCGCTACGGGGCCGGCTCGGTCGACTCCGGCGGGGCGGCCGGGCGGCGCTGGGGCCGGGCCGCGGTCTGGCTGACGGTGCTGGCGGCGGTGTTCCACCTGGGCTCGGTCACCCTGCGCGGCATCGCGGTGGACCGGGTGCCGTGGGGCAACATGTACGAGTTCACCCTGGTGGTGGGCCTGATGGCGACGGTGGCCTGGCTGGCGACCCTGGTGAAGATGCCCCAGCTTCGCTACCTCGGCCTGTTCGTGATGATGCCGGTGCTGCTGGTGATGTTCCTGGCCGGCACGCTATACACCAAGGCCACCAAACTGGTGCCGGCGCTGCAGTCCTGGTGGCTGGCGATCCACGTCTCAGCGGTCGCGGTCGCCGAGGGCATCCTGCTCACCTCCGCCGCGATCACCGTGCTCTACCTGGTGCGAGTCCGCTTCGAGCGGCAGGGCGCGACCGGCGCGACGCCGGCCCGGTTCGCCAGGCTCGGCGCCCGCCTGCCGGCTGCGGCGTCCCTTGACAAGGCCGCCTATCTCAGCGTCGCGTTCGCGTTTCCGATCTACACCGCTGGGGTGATCTTCGGCGCCATCTGGGCCGAGGCGGCCTGGGGCCGGTACTGGGGCTGGGACCCCAAGGAGACCTGGGCGTTCATCGCCTGGGTCATCTACGCCACCTACCTGCATGCCCGCGCGACCGCCGGCTGGAAGGGCAACCGGGCGGCCTACATCAACCTGCTGGGCTTCGGCGCCATGACGTTCAACTTCTTCGTGGTGAACATCGTCATCTCAGGGCTGCACTCCTACGCCGGGTTGACCTAGCGACTGCCGCGCTGACCTAGCGACTGCCGGGTTGACCTAGCGACTACGGCTTCTCAGGCCCGCGGAGGTTGCGCAGGAAGTCCGGGTCGTCGTCGGGGCCCACCGGCCGGCCGCCTCGGGTCGGCCGTCCCTGGCCGCCCTCCAGGCCGCCCCCTTGGCTGCGGCGAGCGGCCAACTGGCCGGTTCGCGGGCGCCCGCCCAGCACCCAGGCCAGCGCGCCGAATTCCAGGAACACCAGGATGATCACCGCCCATGCCCACCGCGGCAGGTTGCGGACCCGCTTGGTGTCGCTGGTCATGCAATCGAAGATCGCCCACAGCCAGAACACCAGGCTGATGAGGAAGAAGAGGCCGCCGAGCTTGAGGAGCATGGCCCCAGCTTAGGTCGTCCACGGCCTGAGGGCGCCTTGTTCGCCAGGCTGGGATACTGGCACGGTGGCGTACAACGATCTGGCTGACTTCGTCCGTGCCCTTGAGCGTTCCGGCGAGCTGATCCGGGTCAAGGCGCCGGTCGACCCGCATCTGGAGGTCGCAGGCATCGTTCAGAGGGTCGTGCGCGAGCAAGGCCCGGCCCTGCTGTTCGAGAATCCGACCAGCGGGCAGATGCCGCTGCTGATGAACCTGTTCGGCACCACCTCGCGGATGTGCCAGGCGCTCGGGGTGGCCAGCCTCGACGAGATCGGCGACCGGATCGGCGACCTGCTCAAGCCCGACCTCCCTCAGGGCTTCAGCGGCCTGCGCGACGCCCTCGGCAAGGCCGCCCAGCTGCGCAGCGTCCCGCCCCGGCAGGGCAAGCGCGCCCACTGCCAGGAGGTCGTGCGCAAGGGTGACGAGGTCGACCTGAACCTGCTCCCCGGCATCACGTCCTGGCCGGGCGACGGCGGCGTCTTCCTCAACCTGGGCCTGACCCACACCAAGCACCCCGAGACCGGCGCCCGCAATCTGGGCATGTACCGGCTGCAGCAGCAGGACCGCCAGACGGTGAGCCTGCACTGGCAGATCCACAAGGACTCGACCTCGCACGCGGCGATCGCCGAGCGCCGCGGCGAGCGGCTGCCGGTGGCGATCGCCTTCGGCTGCCCTCCGGCGGTCACCTACGCCGCGTCCGCGCCGCTGCCCGGCGACATCGACGAGTACCTGTTCGCCGGCTTCCTGCAGCGCGAGCGGGTGGAGCTGGTGGACTGCCTGAGCGTGCCGCTGCAGGTGCCGGCGCACGCGCAGGTGGTGCTCGAGGGCTGGGTGGAGCCCGGCGCCAGGCTGCCCGAGGGCCCGTTCGGCGACCACACCGGCTTCTACACCCCGGTCGAGCCGTTTCCTTACATGCACGTGGACGTGATGACCACCCGCGAGAAGCCGATCTACCAGTCCATCGTGGTCGGCCGGCCGCCCCAGGAGGACGGTCCGCTGGGCAAGGCGACCGAGCGGATCTTCCGGCCGCTGATCAGGCTCACCATCCCCGAGATAGTGGACTACGACCTGCCCGAGGCCGGGGTGTTCCACAACTGCGCCATCGTCTCCATCGACAAGCGCTTTCCCAAGCACGCGCACAAGGTGATGAACGCGATCTGGGGCGCGGGGCTGCTGTCACTGTCGAAGCTGATCGTGGTGGTCGACGCCGATTGCGACGTCCACGATTACAACGACGTCGCCTGGCGGGCCTTCGGCAACGTCGACTACGCCCACGACGTGGTGCACATGACCGGGCCGGTGGACCATCTGGACCACTCGTCCTACGAGCAGTTCTACGGCGGCAAGCTGGGCATCGACGCGACCGCCAAGCTGCCGAGCGAGGGTTACCGGCGCGAGGGTGGCTGGCCCGAGCCCTGCGTGCTCGATGAGTCGACGGCTGAGCTGGTGCGGCGCCGCTGGCGCGAGTACGGCATCAGCTAAGGCAGACTCGCAGAGGTGTCAGCTTCCGCTCCGGTCACCGAGCCGGGACCCGGCAAGATCCGGGCGTTCTTCCGGCTGGTGATGATCGAGCACTCGGTGTTCGCCCTGCCGTTCGCCCTGATCGCGGCCTGCACCGCGATGTGGGCCCAGACCCGTTCGACGCATTGGGTCCAGCTCACGCTGATCGTGGTGGCGATGGTGTCGGCCCGGACGGTGGCGATGGCCGGCAACCGGATCCTGGACCGCCGCTTCGACGCGCTGAACCCGCGCACCGCCCAGCGGGAGCTGGTGACCGGCGCGCTGTCGGTGTCGGTCGCCTGGCGCGGGTTCGCCGTGGCGCTGGTGATCTTCTTGGCCTGCGCCGCTGCGCTCGGGCCGCTGCCGTTGCTGCTGTCGCCGGTGGCGGTCGGGCTGCTGATCCTCTACTCCTACGGCAAGCGGTTCACCGACTTTCCGCAGGTGTTGCTGGCGCTGGCCCAGGCGGTGGCGCCGATCGGCGCCTGGATGGGGGTGACCGGCGGCTTCGCGTGGCCGGCCACCGCGCTCGGGCTCGCGGTCGGCAGCTGGATCGGCGGCTTCGACCTGATCTACTCCTGCCAGGACGCCGAGATCGACCGGGTGATCGGCTCGCGGTCGTTCCCGGCCCGGTTCGGCGTCGCGGCCGCGCTGCGCTGGTCCAGCCTCACCCACCTGGTCACCCTCGGCTGCTTCACCTGGTTCGGGCTGGCCGCCGGTTTGGGTTGGCTGTGGTGGCTGGGCCTGGCGATCACCGCCGCGGTGCTGACCTATGAGCACCTGATCGTCCGGGCGGATGACCTGTCGCGGGTCAACCGGGCGTTCTTCACCGCCAACGGCTTCGTGGGCATCCAGCTGTTCGTCTTCGCCCTGGCCGATCTCATCACGCAGGGCCTGCGGGCATGAGGCAGCCCCGCAGCGGGGAACGCGCCAGGAGCGCGGTGACTGACAGCTCCGAGCGGACGCCCTGGATCGTCGGGGTGTCCGGAGCCTCGGGCACCCCGTATGCCAAGGCGGTCATCACCGCGCTGCTGCAGGCCGGGGACCCGGTGGACCTGATCGTCTCGCGGGCTGCCCGGCTGACCATCCTGGACGAGACCGGCATCGCCTTTCGCGACAACCACTGGGCGCAGGATGCGGCGTCCTGGCTCGGCCCGGACGCTGACGGCGGGTTCGCCGGCGATCTGCGGTACTGGACGGCGACCGACCTCAGCGCCGGGCCGGCCAGCGGCTCGTACCCGGCCCGGGGCATGGTGGTGGCGCCGGCGTCGACCGCGGCGGTGGCCGGAATCGCCCTGGGACTGTCCAAGGACCTGCTGCAGCGGGCCGCCGACGTCACCTTGAAGGAGCGCCGGCCGCTGGTGATGGTGCCCCGCGAGACGCCCTACACCCGGGCCACCCTGACCCACCTGATCGAGCTCTACGACGCCGGCGCGGTGGTGCTGCCGGCCAGCCCTGCCTTCTACGCCGGCGCGCACTCGGTGCAGCAGCTGGTCGACTTCGTGGCGGCCAAGGTGCTCGACGTGCTCGGCGTCCAGCATTCACTGATCACCCGGTGGACCGGTCAGCTCGGCGCCGGTCGAGCGGCCGAATCGGGCCCCGCGAGCACGACGGCCTGACAGACTTCAGCCATGGACGCCGTCGACCGCGCGATTCTGGACGCCCTGCGGGCCAACGCCCGCGCGACCTACGCCGAGCTTGCCCGGGAGGTGGGGCTGTCCGCGCCGGCCGTGCACGAACGGGTCAGCAAGCTCGAAGCCCAGAACGTGATCACCGGCTATCACGCGGCGGTGGCGCCGGAGTCGATCGGTTACTCGATGAGCGCGCTGGTCGGGATCTTCCTGTCCGACACCGCCGATGAGGATCTGGTGGCCGATCAGCTGGCCGACCTGGCCGCGGTCGAGGACTGCTGGTTCGTCGCGGGCGAGGAGTCTTTCGTGGTGAAGGTCCGGGTGCCCGACGTCGGAGGCCTGGAGATCGCCATCCGGGCGCTGTCCAAGATCCGCGGGGTCGCCCGAACCCGATCGACGGTGGTGCTCTCGACCAGGTTCGAGGGACGGGTCCAGTCAGCCGGACGCCCGCACGCCTGACCGGAGGGGCGCAGGCGAGGACCACCCGCCCGACCCTGCCAGGCCCGGTCCCGGTCTCGGTCTCGGTCTCGGTCAAGCGCTACATTCGTGTCGATCTCAGCTGCTAGCAGGACAAGGAGGGCGCGCCCTGTCCGGTGTCGGCGACCTCATCGAGCCCGGCGGCCCCGGCGCTGCGGCCAGTGACATCTCTCTGGAGGTCTGGGTGCTGTCGGTGTCGGGCGTGCGCGCCGACCGGGCCGATGTCTCGGTGCTCGACGAGCGGGAGCGGCGGCGGGCCGTCAAGTTCGTCCGTGAGGCCGACCGGCACAGCTACCTGGCAGCCCACATCGGGCTGCGCCACGTGCTGAGCCGGCAGCTTGGCCTCGCCCCCGGGCAGGTGGAGTTCATCCGTGAGGCCTGCCCGAACTGCGGCGCGCTGCACGGACGCCCGGCGGTGGCCGGTCACCCGTTGCACTTCTCGCTGTCCCACGGTGGCGATCTGGTGCTGGTGGCAGTCGCCGGAACGCCGGTCGGAGTGGACGTCGAGGCGGTGCCCGACGAGCAGGTCGCGGTTGACTTGAGCACCCGGCTGCATCCGGGCGAGCAGCGCGAGATCGCCGCCGCGCCGGACCTGCGGACTGCCTTCGCCAGGATGTGGACGCGCAAGGAGGCCTACCTGAAGGGCATCGGCACCGGCCTGTCGCGCAGCCTGCGCGCCGACTACCTCGGCAGCGCCGGGCTGGCCGCGCTGCCGCCCGGCTGGAACGTGCTGGACGTGCCGGTGCCGGCCGGGCACGCGGGCGCCGTCGCGGTGCGTGGCACGGCGGCCGCGGCCCGGGTGCTGGACCTGCCGGCGGCGGCCATCGAAGGAGAGGACATTCGATGGCCGCAGTGAGGCGGCGTGTCGGCTACCGCGGTGACTCCACCGGTAACCCGTAGCCGATCGCCGCGTCGGCCATCCGGCGGTCATAGGTGAGGACTGCCTGCAGTTCGAGCAGCTCGGCGGCTGAGGCGATGTGCACCGCGTCCAGAGTGCGCACCTCAGGCGGCGGCAGCTGGCCGGCCAGGGCCAAGGCTGCCGGGGTGAGAGCAATTCGGTCGATGCGCCCGAGCAGCAGCGTGGCCGTGTCCAGTGCCTGCCGGCTTATCCGGGCCGTCAGCCGCCGCAGCTCCACCACGCCGATCACGTTGGTCACCAGCCGCGCGTCCTGCCGTGAGATCCACTCGCGCAGGGCCGGCGTCTCGGCCTCGGCGATCACCAACTTGGCCAGCGCCGAGGTGTCGGCGTAGATCAACGGTCCTCGCGCAGGCCAGCGAGCAACTCCTCGGTCGCGGGCGACCCGGCGGGGGCGTGGATCGGCTCGACGCCCAGCACGTCACCGCGGCCGGGCTGCAGCTCGCCGCCGGCGATCAGGTCGGCCCGGCTCCGTCGCCGCTGGCCGACCGGCACGAGCTGGGCCACCGGATGGCCGTGGTTGGTGATCTCGATCGTCACTCCGGCCGCGACCCGGTCCAGCAGCGCGCTGGCGTTCTGGCGTAGCTCGCGCACCCCCACCTGCTCCATGTAGCACAAGGTAGCACCTTCGCGTGTGACCAGCGTGGCAGCCGGTTTCGCGCAGCGGGTGCAGCGCCGGAACGTAGGCTGAGCCCATGGCATGGAACGAGGCGCGCAAGGCCGAGCTGACCGAGAAGATCGCCCAGGGTGAGCGGTTGACCCGCCAGGACGGCGAAGACCTCTACGACTGCGACGACCTGGCCTGGCTGGGCGCTCAGGCGCACAGCGTGCGCACCAGGAAGAACGGCGACGTGGTGTTCTTCAACGTCAACCGCCACCTCAACCTGACCAACGTCTGCCGGGCCTCCTGCGCCTACTGCTCCTTCGAGCGCAAGCCCGGCGCCAAGGACGCCTACACCATGCGGGTCGAAGAGGCCGTCTCGCTGGCGCTGGCCATGAAGGACGACGGCCTGACCGAGCTGCACATCGTCAACGGCCTGCACCCGACGCTGCCGTGGAAGTACTACCCGCGGGTGCTCCGGGAGCTCAAGGCCGCGCTGCCCGGCGTCGCGCTCAAGGCGTTCACCGCCACCGAGGTGCACTACTTCGAGGAGCTCTCGGGCCTGTCGGCCGGCGACGTCCTCGACGAGCTGATCGACGCCGGCCTGGAGTCGCTGACCGGCGGCGGCGCGGAGATCTTCGACTGGGAGGTCCGCAAGCAGGTCGTGGACCACAACACCCACTGGGAGGACTGGTCGCGCATCCACCGGCTGGCCCACCAGAAGGGGCTCAAGACGCCGGCCACCATGCTGTACGGCCACATCGAGGAGCCTCGGCACCGGGTCGACCACGTGCTGCGGCTGCGCGAGCTGCAGGACGAGACCGGCGGCTTTCAGGTGTTCATCCCGCTGCGGTTCCACAACGACAACAACCGGCTCTCGCACCTGAAGATGGCCGCCCCGACCGACGTCCTCAAGACCTTCGCGGTGTCACGGCTGATGCTGGACAACTTCGGTCACGTCAAGGTGTTCTGGGTGATGCACGGCCTGTCCACCTCGCAGCTGGCCCTGAACTACGGCGCCGACGACATGGACGGCTCGGTGGTCGAGTACAAGATCACCCATGACGCCGACGGCTTCGGCACGCCCGACAAGCTGACCAGGGAGAACCTGCTGGAGCTGATTCGCGACGCCGGTTTCCAGCCGAAGGAGCGCAACACCCGCTACGAGGTGATCCGCGAGTACGACCCGCCGACGGCGCTGGCCCAGCGCCGGGCCGAACCGCAGACCGTCTGGGCATGAGTGAGGATCGCAGCGAGCGTCAGCGAGCCAGGACCGGAGCGAGTCCGGCGATGAGCGCGTGCGCGAAGATCCGGCCCCGGGCATGAGCGACCAGCCGCGCCCGCCGTCGCCGGGCCAGACGCTGGGCGCGATGTGGCTCTACACCGTGCTGCGGTTCGGCCTGTTCCTGGCGCTGTGGGGGCTGCTCTACCTAGCCCGGGTGCCCACCCTGCTCGCCGCGACCATCGCGCTGGTGCTGTCCATCCCGCTGTCCTACATCCTGTTGCGCAAGCAGCGCGACCGGCTGGCCGCCAACCTCGAGGCCAGGGTGACGGCCCGCCAGGCGCAGCGGCACGACCTCGACGCCCAGCTCACCGGCGACACCGAGGGCGAGGCTGACTCCCAGGCTGGCGCAGACGCCGCCGACAGCCAAGCGCCCGGGGCCAAGCGGGACCCAGGCGCAGGCCGGTCAGCCCAGCAGTAGCGCACGCGCCTCGTCGACGGCCTGCCGGTTGCCCGCCAGGTGCCAACGGTGCCCGCGATGGCTCAGCACCTCGGTCGCGCCCCCGGCGGCGCTCACCAGCGCGGCACCCGGCAGCCAGTCCCAGTCCAGGGTGTCCAGCTGCGCCCACAGGCCCAGCCGGCCGCCGGCCACCGCGGCCAGCTCCAGCGATCCCGAGCCGAGCATCCGGACCGTCGCGGCGCCGCGCAGCACCGCGAGCAACGGCTCACGGGCGCCTTCGTCGGGCATCGTCTGCGGATGCAGGTACGTGGCCAGCGACAGCTGTGACAGCGGGGTGTCGGCCAGTCGACGCACCGGCGTGCCGTTGCAGCTGGTCGGCTCGTCCACCCCGCCCAGCCACAGCTCGTCAGCGGATGGGTGGTAGACCGCGCCCAGCACCGGCGGGCCCGCGCCGTTCCCGGCGCCCGCCAGGGCGAGCGCCGAACACCAGTAGGGCAACCCGGACAGGAAGTTGTAGGTGCCGTCCACCGGGTCGATGTACCAGGTTCGGCCTTCGGTCGCCGGATGGTTGGCGCCCTCTTCACCGACCAGGCCGTCATCGGGCCGGGCCGCCCGCAACCTGGCCACCACCAGCTCCTCGGCGGCGTGGTCGGCGTCGGACACGACGTCTGACACCGAGCTCTTGTGGTGGGTGTCCAGACCCTGACGCAGCATCCGGGCCGCCAGCCGGCCGGCGTCGCGAACCAGTTCGGCGGCCAGCTCAAGGTCATCGGTCACCTTCGCGAGCCTAGTGTCGAGCACCGACGCGGCCCTCAGGCGCCGCGTAGCCTCGACAGGGTGACGGAGCTGTCCAACGCCAGGCCACGGGTCGGCCACATCCAATTTTTGAACTGCCTGCCGATCTATTGGGGCCTGGTGCGCTCGGGCGCCCTGCTGGACCTGGAGTTGACCAAGGACACTCCCGACAACCTCAATCAGCTGCTGGTGCAGGGCGGGCTAGACATCGGCCCGATCTCGCTGGTCGAGTACCTGCGCCATGCCGACCAGCTGCTGTTGCTGCCTGACATCGCGGTCGGCTCGGACGGCCCGGTGCTCTCGGTCGACCTGGTCTCCCAGCGTCCGCTGGCCGAACTGGACTCCCGCCCGGTCGCGCTGGGATCGACCTCGCGCACCTCGGTGCTGCTGGCCCAGCTGTGGCTGCGTGAGGTTCACCATGTCGAACCCGAGTACTTCAGCTGCCCACCGAACCTGACCGCGATGATGCTCGAAGCCGACGCCGCGGTGGTGATCGGCGATGTCGCCCTGCGGGCGACCTATGAGGGCGCCAGCCTGGGGCTGGACGTGCACGACCTGGGGCAGGCCTGGCGGTCGTGGACCGGGCTGCCGATGGTCTTCGCGGTGTGGGCGGTCCGGCGCGAGTTCGCGGCCGAGAACCCCGGACTGGTCAAGGATGTGCACGCCGCCTTCGTCAGCAGCCGGGACGAGGCGCTGGCCCATGTCGACGAGGTGGCCGCCCAGGCCGCTCGCTGGGAGGTCTTCGACGCTTCGACGCTGGCCCACTACTTCCGGACCCTGGACTTCTCCCTCGGCGAGCGGCAGCTGGCCGGCCTGCTGGAGTTCTCTCGCCGGGCGGCCGCGGTGGGCGCTGTCGCCGGCCCGGTGACACCGGAGTTCGCGCAGGTCTGACCTCGGCGGGCGTGGCCTCAGCTCGCGATCACCGGGCAGCCTGCGATGCCGGGTACGCACCCGCAGGCTGCTTCAATGAGAACGGCGCACCGTGGCGGGACTCGACGCGGGCGCTGGCCGGGCCGGCGCAGGATCGATGACGAAAGGCCTCTCGTGACAGAACCCACCATGGACCCCGAACTCGCGAACTGGCTTGCCGCGACGCCGGTGGAGGCCGACGACGAGGCCAGCATCGAAGAGACCCGGGCGGTCGCGGGTCGAGCCCACACGCTGGCTCAGCAACACCTGAACCCGGCGCTGATCCCGGCCTCGGAGACCGATCAGGTGATCGACAGCCCGCACGGCCCGCTGCCGATCCGGGTGCTGCGTCCGGCCGGGACCGAGGCCAAGCCGACGGTCGTCTACTTCCACGGCGGCGGGTGGATCACCGGCAGCATCGACACCCACCTCGGTCATGCCCGCCGGATCTGCACCCAGGCCGACATGGTGGTGGTGTCGGTCGGCTACCGGCTGGCGCCGGAGAACCCGTTTCCGGCCGCTTTCGACGACGCCGTGCTGGCCACCGAGTGGGCCGCCCAGCGCACCGAGCAGCTCGGCGGCGAGGCCGGCACGCTGATCCTGGCCGGTGACAGCGCCGGCGCCCAGCTGGCGGCCTCGGTGGCGATCGCGCGCCGCGACGCCGGCCAGCCGGTGTCGGCCCAGCTGCTGCTGTACCCGGTCACCGACGTCGCCGGCCGGTACACCGACCCCGAGGTCAACGCCCATTACATGTCGCGGCGCACCACCGGCAGCAACTTCGGGCTGACCCTGCAGGGCATGGTCAACTTCGCCACCAAGTACGTCGACGAGCAGTCCTCCACCGACTGGCGGGTCTCGCCGATGCGCGCGCCCGATCTCACCGGTGTGGCGCCGGCCGTGATCCACACCGCCACGCTGGACGTCCTGCGCACCGAGGGGAACTTCTACGGCGACGCGCTGCGCAAGGCCGGCGTGCGGGTGATCAGCCGGGAGTGGCCGACCTTGAACCACTCCTATTTCGGCTTCGGCGGGGTCTCGGCGGTGGCCGACAGCGCGGCGGCCCAGGCGGCTGAGGACCTGCGGCAACTGCTGGCCGGGGGGTCGGACTAGCCGGGCGTCCCAGTCCGGCGCCGGAGGTCGTGCCGCACACTAGGCGACGTGATGACCGCAGCCGAGCTTCGCGCCGCCTACCACCAGCAGGTCCGGGGCGTGCTGCCCGCCAGGCGGCCCGAGAGCATGCGGGTGGATCGGGACGGGCCGCTGCTGCGGGTCACCGGCGGCAAGCATTACGGGTGGGTGGACTACCGCGACCTGGCAGGCCTGACCGGGCCGGCACTCGACGAGCTGATCGAGCGGACCTGCCAGTTCTACGCCAGCCACGGTGAGGCCTTCGAGTGGAAGACCCATTCCTACGACGAGCCGGCCGACCTGCCCGACCGGCTGCGGTCGGCCGGTTTCGTGGCCGGCGAGGCTGAGACGGTGGTGATCGGGCCGGCCGAGCAGTTGACCGAGGAGCCTGAGCTGCCCACGGACGTGCGGATCCGCCGGGTCAGCGACCAGGGGGACTTCGACCGCATCGGGGCGCTGCAGACCGAGATCTGGAACTCCGACTGGCGCTGGCTGGCCGACGATCTCGCCGAGCGGCAGGCGGCTGACCCTGACGACCTCGCCATCTTCGTGGCCGAGGCCGGTCCGCGGCTGGTCAGCGCGGCCTGGCTCATCCGCAGCCCCGGGACCGACTTCGCCACCCTGTGGGGCGGCGCGACGCTGGCGGACTGGCGGGGCAAGGGCATCTACCGGGCGCTGGTCGCGCGCCGGGCCCAGTACGCCACCCAGGTGGGCAACCGCTACCTGCAGGTGGACGCCTCCGCCGACAGCGCGCCGATCCTGCAGCGCCTCGGCTTTGTGGCAGTGGCCACCACCACGCCTTACCTGTGGACGCCAGCCAAGGGCCAGGGCTCGGCCCGTCTACCCTGAGCAGGTGACCCTGCGCGCTGACCCTGCCGAGATCGCGAACCTGCTGCAGCATGCCGCCGACGGCGGCCGGCTGACTCCTGAGCAGGCGCTGCTGCTCTACACCGACGCCCCGCTGCACGCGCTCGGCCAAGCCGCGGACGCCGTCCGTCGCAGGCGCTACCCCGACAACGTGGCGACCTACATCATCGACCGCAACATCAACTACACCAACGTCTGCCTGACCGCCTGCAAGTTCTGCGCCTTCTACCGCGCCCCCGGGCACGGCGAGGGCTGGACGCACACCGACTCCGAGATCCTGCGCCGCTGCGCCGAGGCCGTCGATCTCGGCGCGACCCAGATCATGCTGCAGGGCGGCCATTCCCCAGAGCTCGGCATCGAGTTCTACGAGCGGATCTTCGCCGCCATCAAGCGGGACCACCCGTCGCTGACCCTGCACTCGCTCGGCGCCTCCGAAGTGGTGCACATCGGCAAGGTCTCCGGGCTCGAGCACGCCGAGGTGATCGCCCGGCTGCACGCCGCCGGCCTGGACTCCTTCGCCGGCGCGGGCGCTGAGATCCTGGTCAAGCGGCCGCGCACCGTGATCGCGCCGCTCAAGGAGTCCGGCGAGACGTGGCTCTCGGTCATGGAGACCGCGCACAACCTCGGGGTGCAGTCCACCGCCACCTTCATGATGGGCACCGGTGAGACCAACGCCGAGCGGATCGAGCACCTGCGGATGGTGCGCGACGTGCAGGATCGCACCGGTGGCTTCCGCTCGTTCATCCCGTGGACCTACCAGCCTGAGAACAACCACCTCAAGGGCCGCACCCAGGCCACGTCGCTTGAGTACCTGCGGATGATCGCGCTGGCCCGGCTGTTCTTCGACAACATCGCCCACCTGCAGGGCTCGTGGCTGACCACCGGCAAGGACATCGGCCAGCTGACCCTGCACTTCGGCGCCGATGACCTCGGCTCGGTGATGCTGGAGGAGAACGTGGTGTCCTCGGCCGGGGCCAGGCACCGGTCCAACCGCACCGAGCTGATCGAGCTGATCCGCTCGGCCGGCCGGATCCCGGCCCAGCGCGACACGCTCTACAACCACCTGCTGGTGCACACCGACCCGGCCGATGACCCGGTGGATGACCGGGTGCACTCGCATTTCGCCTCCACCGCGCTGAAGCTGCTGCCGGTCACCGCGGCCGGCTGAGCGCCGGGCCGGCTCACCTCGCCGGTCACCGCGGCCGACGGATCGACGACAATGGAAGTCTCATGACGCGCGCAACTCTGGCAAAAGAACCCCACGACGTCGCCAGGATGTTCGACGGCGTGGCCAAACGCTATGACCTGACCAACACGGTGCTCTCCTTCGCCCAGGACCGGCGCTGGCGTCGCCGCACCCGTGACGCCCTGGGGCTGCGGCCGGGGGAGCGGGTGCTCGACGTCGCGGCCGGCACCGGGGTGTCTACGGCCGAGCTGGCCCGCTCGGGCGCCCAGGCGGTGGCCAGTGACTTCTCGCTGGGAATGCTGCGGGCCGGCGTCAACCGGCCGGGCAGGCGGGGACTGCCGTTCGTGGCCGCCGACGCGTTGCGCCTGCCATTCGCCGACGGGGTCTTCGACGCGGTCACCATCTCGTTCGGCCTGCGCAACATCGCCGACGTCTCCGGCGCGCTGAGCGAGTTCGCCCGGGTCACCAGACCGGGTGGCCGACTGGTCGTGGCCGAGTTCTCCACTCCGGTGATCCCGGGGTTCCGCCAGCTGTATCTGAACTACCTGATGCGGGCGCTGCCCTGGGTGGCCCGCAAGGTGTCCAGCAATCCCGAGGCCTACGTCTACCTCGCCGAGTCGATCCGCAGCTGGCCCGACCAGCGCCGGCTGGCAGCGGTGTTGACCGAGGCCGGGTGGGACAGCGTGCGCTACCGCAACCTGACCGGCGGCATCGTGGCGCTGCACTGGGCCGAGCGTCCAGCCGGCTAGCACACCGTCATGAGTCAGTAGACCGTCACGGTGGGGAACTGGGCGTAGCCCTGAGCGTCGGTCAGGGTGCTGCCGAGCCAGTCCCAGACCAACCGCCGCTCACCGGCCGGCACCCCCTTGGTGTCGAGCCGCATCTGGAAGGTGATCGACCCGTTGGCCGGCACGCTGGTCGGCGCCGCGGCGCAGTTGAGCTGTCCGGTACGGGTGGCGCCGTCCTTGTCGGGAAGTTTCAGGACGTCTATCAGCGACTGCCGGTAGTCCGGGCACGGTTGCAGCGACACCGCGGTCGCGCTCGGATTGGTCAGCGTCACCGAGTAGTCCAGGCGCTGGCCGCTGCGCACCCGGCTGGGAACGGAATAGCTCTGTACGAGCGAGCTCAGGTTGCCGGCGGGAACCACCTCCTGGTGTCCGTTCCCGCTGCCGCCGGAGGCACAGGTCGATGGGCCGGGAAATGGGATGGTCACCGAAACCGCCTCGCGCTGGCCGAACATCCGCGGATCAGCGGGCGCTGAGGCGAACCAGAGATCGACGGAGGCGATGCCAGTGCCGCAGATCCGCGCGGGCACCAACAGCACGTCACCGGGCTGGAGCAGCGTGGAACCCGGACGGCCGATCGCCAGAGAGTCTCCGCCGGTCGCGAGCGTCTGGCCGGAGGCATCCAGGATGTGCACCGTGGGGGAGACGTATCCGATGGCGCAGGCCTCGGCGCCGACTCGCTCAACCGTGAGGACGTATAGGCCGGAGGTGTACCCCGACCTGGCGACCGCGCTGGGGGAACCGAAGTCGCCGGACTCGCACTGCTGCGTTCCCTTCGGCAGCGTCGTCTCGGCGGGTGCTCGGGTCGCCAGCCGATCCGGGCGCAGAGGGAGGAAGACCGGGGACGAGGAATCAGACCAGGGCACCACGGTCACGGCCGGCGCTGTCGGCGCTGTCGGCACTGCCGGTGACGCGCCGACCCGGTCCATCGCCCGCTCAGGCTCGTTTCCCCGCAGCAGGGCGAAGGTGCCCAGCAGCGGCGCCAGCAGCGCGGCCGCGACCAGGGTTGGCACCAGCCAGGGCGCCCGGGCGGCCCGGGTCTGCGGACCGGGCGACAGCGCGCTGAGCGACGGGGCCGCCGGCTGGGCCGCCCGCCAGTTTTCGCCCTGCCGCGTCAGCAGGCTCTCAAGTCGATCGTCGTTCATCGGTAGTCCTCCCCCAGTCGGGATCGCAGGGCGCCTCGCGCGTCGTGCAGGGTCGATTTGACAGTTCCGGGCGAGCAGCGCATCACCGCCGCGATGTCGTCCACTTCCAAGTCGGCGTAGTAGCGAAGCTGAACGGCCAACCGCTGACGCCGGGGCAGGCCGGAGATGGCGGCCTCGACGTCGGCCCGAACGGCCGAATCAGGCGGTGCGACGCTGAACTCGTCGGCAAGCGGATGCCAGACGCGGCGCCGGCGCCAGTGTCTGCGAGCCTGCTCGGCCGTGATCACCAGCAGCCACGCGCGGGCACTCCCACGGGCCGGGTCGTAGCTGGCCCGCCGCCGCCACGCCAGTGCCAGGGCGTCCTGCAGGACGTCGTCCCGGCTCCCGGGCGGGGCCAGCCGGCCCGCCACCCGGACCAGCACGTCCCAGTGCGGGAGGACGAGGTCGTTGAAGCCAGCCGTCCGTCCGTCTTTCACGTCGCTCGTGATCACACCGCCTAGTAGCCGGCCTTCGGCTTCGGAGGTTGGGTGAGTTACCCAACCGTTATGTTGTCTTAGTTGCAAGACGCATGTACTTTAGATGCATGACTCAAGCATCTAATGGGCATCCGGGCCGTGCGGTGACGGCCGAGCCGACGGACCCTATCCAGACGGTGGAGCGGGAGTTCGGCACGCTGATGATGCACCTGATCCGCTACAAGCATCAGGTCAACGGCGACCGGATCGACCGGATGGCCCTGATGGTGCTCGGCACCCTGGCCCACTGCGGGCCCTCTCGGCTGAGCACCGTCGCCGAGCGGACCGGCTTGGACCCCTCCACGGTCTCGCGCCAGGTCGCGGACCTGGAGAAGGCGGGCCTGCTGGCTCGCGACGCCGACCCCGAAGACCGCCGGGCGGTCCAGCTCAAGGCCACCGTCGAGGGGGAGCAGGTGCTGGAGCGGTTGTCGCGCGGGCGCCGCCGGCGGGTCGAGCGGCTGCTGAGCGACTGGGACCGCGACGACATCGTCACCTTCGGCCGGCTGCTCGCGCAGCTCAACGCCGCCACCGAGAAGTACGGCGCGCAGAACGCACTCGAATTGGAGCAGGACCTCAATGGCTGAACCACGCCTCGCCCTCGCCGTCGAGGACACCGGCCGCCTCACCCACCGGCAGATTCTGCTGATCCTGTCCGGGTTGCTGCTCGGCATGTTCCTGGCAGCCCTGGACCAGACGATCGTCTCGGCTGCCATGCGCACCATCGCCGACCGGCTCAACGGCCAGACCAACCAGGCCTGGGCGACCACCGCCTACCTGGTCACCTCGACGGTGTCCACCCCGCTGTACGGCAAGTTGAGCGACATGTACGGCCGCAAGAAGTTCTACCTGTTCGCGATCTCGATCTTCCTGGTCGGCTCGATGCTGGCCGGCCTGGCGAACACGATGGAGCAGTTGGCGGCCTACCGCGCCGTGCAGGGGCTGGGCGCCGGCGGCCTGATGGCGCTGGCCTTCGCGATCATCGGCGACATCGTCTCGCCGCGCGAGCGCGCCCGCTACCAGGGCTACTTCATGGCGGTCTTCGGGATCTCCTCGGTCGCCGGGCCGGTGCTCGGCGGGCTGCTGGCCGGCCAGGACCGGCTGCTGGGCTTTGACGGCTGGCGCTGGGTCTTCTACGTCAACCTGCCGATCGGCATCGTCGCCCTGGCGGTGGTGAGCAGGTTCCTCAACGTCCCGCACATCCGCAGGGAGCACAAGGTCGACTACCTCGGCGCCGCCACCCTGGTGCTGGGCGTCACCTCGCTGCTGCTGGTCGCCGAGCAGGGCCGCACGTGGGGCTGGGGCTCTGGCAAGTCCGTCGCGTACTACGTCATCGGCGCGGTGCTGCTGACGGCGTTCGTCCTGATCGAGCGCCGGGTCGGCGACGAGGCGATCCTGCCGCTGAAGATGTTCCGCTCGCCGGTGTTCAACGTGGCGTCGCTGATGAACTTCATCCTCGGCATGGGCATGTTCGGCGGCATCATCTGCCTGCCGCTGTACATGCAGATCGTCAAGGGCTTCAGCCCCACCGAGTCCGGCCTGTCGCTGCTGCCGATGATGGTCGGGATCATGACGGTCTCGATGACCACCGGCATCATCACCAGCAGGACCGGCCGGTACAAGATCTTTCCGATCATCGGCACCGGACTGCTGCTGGTGGCGCTGCTGGGCCTGTCCCGGATCAGCGCCGAGACCGGCTACCTGGAGCTCGTGCCGTTGATGCTGCTGATGGGCTCCGGCCTGGGCGCCTGCATGCAGACGCTGGTGCTGGCCACCCAGAACGCGGTGCCGGCCTCGCAGATGGGCGTGGCGACCGCCTCGGCCGCCTTCTTCCGCTCGATGGGCGGCACCTTCGGCACCGCGATCTTCCTCACCATCTTCTTCTCCGGCGCCACCCGGCACGTCAGCGACAACGTGCAGGCCGCCGCGCAGACGCCGCAGTTCCAGGCCGCGCTGCGCGACCCGGCCAACGGCGTGATAGCCCGGGCGCTGCGGGCCATCTCGGGCGGCTCGACCAGCCAGTTGAACGACACCAGCTTCCTCGAGACCGGCGCGCGGGTGCTGCGCGAGCCGTTCCTGACCGGATTCGCCCAATCCATGGACACGGTGTTCCTGGTCGCGGCGTTGGTGGTGCTGCCGGCGTTAATCCTCAGCTTCTTCCTCAAAGAGGTGAAGCTGCGGATGGAGTCCGGCCTGGAGGCACAGGCCGCCGAGCGGGCCGCGGCGGCCGCGGCGCTGGCCGGCAACCCCGCTGCGCAGGTCGACGAGCGGACCGCCGCTCAGCTCGGCGCCGGCGCCGACCGCCGCGACCGCTGAGCCAAACTCGGTTCACCGAGAATCTTCTGGCGGACATTCGAACGCCGGCGAGTCCACCCTGAGGTGACTTCGCCGGCGTTCGACTGCCTTGGAGGGGTCAGTACCGCATCTATCGGCTGGTTCAGGTGGGGCTTGAGCCAGATCGGCGCCGAGATTCAGCGGACGGTGAAGCGTCAGTGCACGGCACCCGGGTTGTCGGCCAGTCGCTTGCGGCTGGCGTCGATCTCGGCCTCGGCCTCGGCCCGCCCGACCCAGGACGCGCCCTCGACGCTCTTGCCCGGCTCCAGGTCCTTGTAGACCTCGAAGAAGTGCTGGATCTCCAGCCGGTCGAATTCGCCGACGTGGTGGATGTCGCGCAGATGCTCCAGCCGGGGGTCGTTCGCCGGCACGCACAGCACCTTGTCGTCGCCGCCCTTCTCATCGGTCATCCGGAACATGCCGATGGCGCGGCACATCACCAGGACGCCGGGGAACAGCGGATCACCCTGCAGCAGCACCAGCGCGTCAAGCGGGTCGCCGTCCTCGCCCAGGGTGTTCTCGATGTAGCCGTAGTCGGCCGGGTACTGGGTAGAGGTGAACAGCGTCCGGTCCAGCCGGATCCGCCCGGTGGCGTGGTCGACCTCGTACTTGTTGCGGCTGCCCTTGGGAATCTCGATCAGCACGTCGAATTCCTGCATTCCGGGCTCCTCTCACGCTGACGTCGACGCTCGATGCACGACGCGCCGCCCTCGCTGACGCGCGGGGATACCTTTATTGTGGCCTACCGTGGCGCGCCCCAGAACGAAGCCGGTCAGGCTGGTGCTGCTGGTCCTGGCGCTGTCGCTGGCCGCGATCGGCTACCTCGGTGTGGGCGCCGGGCGCCAGTTCCTCACCGACCGGGCATTCACCCCCGTTCGGGCGCCGGCGCCCACCGCCCCCGCGCCGGGCATCGCGGCGATGCTGTCAGCGGCCGCCGTGGCGCCGCCGGGGATCGGCGGCAGCCGGCCGAACGCGCCCATCCCGACCCCGGCCGGGGTCGCGGCGGCGCTGGCCGCGGCGCTGGCCGACCCCGATCTGGGCCCGTCGGTGGCGGGGCAGGTCTTCGACGCGGGCACCGGGGCGAAGCTGTTCGACCAGCGGTCCACGGCGGCCGTGGCCCCGGCCTCGACCGCCAAGCTGCTGACCGGCGCCGCCCTGTTGAGCGTCCGCCAGGCCACCGACCGGTTCAGCACCCGGGTGGTGGCCGGCGACCTCCCAGGCGCCGTCGTGCTGATCGGCGGTGGCGATCCGACGCTGTCGGCGGTGGCTGCCGGCCAGCCGACCCGGTACCCCGAAGCAGCCCGGATCACCGAGCTGGCAGCCCGGGTGCGGGCGGCGCTGGGCGCGGCCCGGGTCGAGCAGGTGATCGTCGACGACTCGGCCTTCACTGGACCGGCCACCGCGCCGGGGTGGGGCACTGAGGACACCCCGTCCAACTACGCCAGCCTGATCACCGCGACCATGGTCGACGCCGGCCGGGACGCTCCTGACGCCGAGATCCGGTCCGCGGCGCCGGACCTGGCCGCGGGCCAGGCCCTGGCCGCCGCACTCGGCGGCGCCGCCGTGAGCCGGGGCAGCGCGCCGGCCGGGGCCAAGGTGCTGGGCCAGGTCCGCTCTGCCCCGGTCGACGTCCTGATCGAGCAGATGCTGCGGTCCTCGGACAACGTGATCGCCGAGGTGCTGGCCCGCCACGTCGCCATCGCCACCCATCGGCCGGCCAGCTTCGCCGGCGCGGCCGAGGCGGTCCGCGCCACGCTGGCCGGCCTCGGCATCGATATCGGCGCCGGGATGGTGGACGGCAGCGGGCTGTCGCTGCTGGACCGGGTGCCGATGGCCGCGCTGGGCAGCACCCTGCTGGCGGCGGTCGGCGCCAAGCAGGCCCGGCTGCGCCCGCTGCTGAGCGGGTTGTCGATCGCCGGCTGGGACGGCACCCTGCTCGAGGAGGACCGGTTCAGCGGGTTGGCGGCGGTCGCGGCCGGCTCGGTCCGGGCCAAGACCGGCACCCTGACCGGGGTGACGGGGATGGCCGGCGTGCTCACCGACGCCGACGGCCGGCTGCTGGTGTTCAGCTTCGTGGCCGATCAGGCCCCTTCCGCTTTCGAGCCCTCCAGCCGCGGCGCGGTCGATGACCTGGTCGCGGCGCTGGTGCGCTGCGGTTGCCGGTAGCGCCCCGCCGGTAACGTGAGGGCATGACGTCCTTGGTCGACTGGTCGGTTGCCGAACGCAGCGCCCGGGCGCTGGCCCCCCGCCCGCCCGCCATCACCCCCGGCGAGGCGCAGGCCACGGTGCGGGAGTTGCGCCAGGCCACCGAGCGGGCGGCCGCCCAGGTCGCCGAGCTGACCCGGCTGACCGAGCCCGCGGTCACCGCCGCCACCGTGGTGGTGGACCGGCCGGGTTGGATCGCCGCCAATGTCGCGAGCATGTCGACGGTGATGGACCCGCTCACCGAGAAGCTGATCGAGTCCAAGCACCCCGGCCGGCTGACCACCACGGTCGGCGGCCGGATCACCGGCGCCCAGGCCGGCACGATCCTGGCCTTCCTGTCCGGAAAGGTGCTCGGCCAGTTCGAGTTCTTCTCGGCGCACAACGGCCAACTGCTGCTGGTCGCGCCGAACCTGGTGGCCGTCGAGCGAGCCCTGAAGCTCGATCCGAGCGACTTCCGGCTGTGGGTCTGCCTGCACGAGGTGACCCACCGGGTGCAGTTCACCGCGGTGCCGTGGATGCGCCAGCACATGCTCGAGGAGATCCAGGCCCTGACCGACGCCCTCGACCTGGACCCCGAGGCAGTCCGCGAACGGGTCAAGAACGTCGTCTCCGAGCTGTCGAAGGCGGCTCGCGGCGGCGGCGAGGGCCACGGGCTGCTGAGCGCGCTGGCCTCGCCGGAGACCCGCGTGGTGATGGACCGGGTCACCGGCTTCATGTCGCTGATCGAGGGTCACGCCGAGTACGTCATGAACGCCGTGCCCGCCTCGGTGATCCCGTCCCAGCGCGACATCGAGCGCAAGTTCGCCGCCCGGCGGCGCCGGGGCGCCAACCCGCTGGACCGGTTGCTGCGCAGCCTGCTGGGCATGGACGCCAAGACCCGCCAGTACACCCAGGGCTCGCAGTTCGTCCGGTCGGTGGTCGAGCAGGTCGGACTCGACGGCTTCAACGCGGTCTGGACATCAGCGCAGACACTGCCCACAAAGGCCGAGATCACCACTCCGGCGGACTGGGTGAAACGGGTGCACGGCTAACGATGGGACCGCATCCGGCGGTGGCCGCCGTCCGGCTCGCCGTTCGCCGGGCGCTGGCGGCCCACCCGGTTTCGACGCCGGCCTTCGTGGCCTGCTCCGGTGGCGCGGACTCGCTCGCGCTGGCCGCGGCGCTGGCCTTCGACAGCGAGCGCTCGGGTCGCCCGGCCGGCCTGGTCTGCGTCGATCACGGCGTGCAGGACGGTTCGGCCGGGCAGGCCGCCAGGGTCGGCGCCCTGGGCTATGAGCTCGGGCTGAGCCCGGTGCACGTGCTCGGAGTCGACGTCGGCTCGGCGGGCGGGCCGGAGGCGGCTGCCCGGACCGCGCGCTACGCGGCCTTGCGCCCGTTCACCGAGCACGGCCTGGTGCTGCTCGGCCACACCGCCGACGATCAGGCCGAGACCGTCCTGCTGGGACTGGGCAGAGGCTCGGGCCCACGCTCGATCGCCGGCATGCGGTCCGAGCACCAGGGCTACCTGCGGCCGCTGCTGGCGCTGCGGCGGTCTGAGACCGAAGCCGCCTGCCAGGCGCTCGGGCTGCCGGTCTGGCACGACCCGCACAACCGCGACCCGCGGTTCCGGCGCACCCGGTTGCGTCAGGAGGTGCTGCCGTTGCTTGAGGATGTGCTGGCCGGCGGCGTCACCGAGGCGCTGGCCCGGACCGCCGGGCAGGTGCGGGCCGATCTGGACACCCTGGAGCAGCTTGCCGAGCAGGCATTGGCGTCGGCCGCGTCGGGGGGTGGCGGCGGTGACGGCGGGGACCGGCTGAGCGTCGAGGCCCTCAGCCGCCACCCGGACGGCATCGTCAGCAGGGTGCTCAAGAGCTGGGCCGAGCGGGCCGGCGCCCGGTCGCTGACCGCCGTGCACGTGCGTGAGTTGGAGCGGCTGGTGCGGGACTGGCACGGCCAGGGGCCGATCGACCTGCCGGGCGGTTACCGCGCCGAACGGGCGTCTGGCACGCTAGGGCTCATCGCGCCGGCCGACCCTGTCAGCTCGCGGGCCGCCCAGTCGCTGACCGGCGCCGCTGCTGACAACGACGCCGGCCGCTTCAGCCCATGCCACCCCGAGGAGTGAGAAGTGTCCGTCCTGGACGACGACATCGAAGCCGTGGTGGTGTCCGCCGAGGACATCCGAACCAAGATCACCGAACTGGCAGGCGTGATCGACGCCGACTACGCCGACCGCGAACCGCTGCTGGTCGGCGTGCTCAAGGGCGCGGTGATGTTCATGTCCGACCTGGCCCGCGGGCTCAGCCGGCCTTCGACCATGGAGTTCATGGCCTGCAGCTCCTACGGCTCCTCCACGACGTCCTCCGGAGTGGTCCGCATCCTCAAGGACCTCGACCGCGACGTCACCGGGCGCGACGTCCTGATCGTCGAGGACATCATCGACTCGGGCCTGACCTTGTCATGGCTGCTGAAGAACCTGCAGGCCCGCAACCCTGCCTCGGTCGAGGTGGTGGCCCTGCTGCGCAAGCCGGATGCCGTGAAGGTGCCGGTCCAGGTGAAGTACATCGGCTTCGACATCCCGAACGAGTTCGTGGTGGGTTACGGCCTGGACTACGCCGAGCGCTACCGCGACCTGCCCTATATCGGACGACTCAAGCCTTCGGTCTACGGCGGGTAGCGCAGCTGCCCGCTCCGTAGGACGTGAGAGTCGTCTACGGCGGGTAGCGCAGCTGCCCGCTCCGTAGGCCGTGAGAGTCGTCTACGGCAGCGAGCGGCGCCACTGCGGCTAGCTCACATATCCTGGTGTGTGAGGAACTCCCTCGCTGCGTGCAGCGTTCGATTAACGCAGGCCTAGATGGCTGCGTGTACCGTCCGAACCAGCATTCCCGGCCCTTGATCAGGAGGACTCGCCCGGTTGTCACTGACCCGGGCGGACGCAATATGGATCGTAAGCGCCTAGCTCGCTCACCGATACTGTGGATCGCCGTCGCAGTCATCCTGCTCTTCGCCCTGCCGCAGATGCTGGCCGGCGAGAGCCCCTACAAGTCCGTCAAGACCTCTGAGGCGCTCTCCCAGATCACCTCGGGCAACGTCAAGTCGGCGACGATCCACGACAAGGAGTCGCGGGTCGAGCTCGACCTGAAGACCCCGTTCGCGGGCAAGAACAAGATCAGCGCGTCCTACCCCAGTGACTACACCCAGGCCCTGACCAACGACCTGCGAAGCAAGTCCGAGGGCGCGACCTTCGCCACGAAGCAGAGCAAGCAGAGCGCCCTGGTCAGCATCCTGCTGTCGTTGCTGCCGATCCTGCTGATCGTCGGCGTGCTGTTCTTCGTCATGTCCAACATGCAGGGCGGCGGCTCCAAGGTGATGAGCTTCGGCCGCAGCAAGGCCAAGCTGGTCAGCAAGGACACTCCCAAGACCACTTTTGCCGACGTCGCCGGCGCCGACGAGGCGATCGAAGAGCTCGAGGAGATCAAGGACTTCCTGTCCAACCCGGCCCGGTACCAGGCGATCGGGGCGAAGATCCCGAAGGGCGTCCTGCTCTACGGCCCGCCCGGCACCGGTAAGACGCTGCTTGCCCGCGCGGTGGCCGGCGAGGCCGGCGTGCCGTTCTACTCGATCTCTGGATCGGACTTCGTGGAGATGTTCGTCGGCGTGGGCGCCTCCCGGGTCCGCGACCTGTTCGAGCAGGCCAAGTCCAATGCCCCCGCGATCGTGTTCGTCGACGAGATCGACGCCGTCGGCCGGCACCGCGGCGCCGGCATGGGCGGAGGCCACGACGAGCGCGAGCAGACCCTTAACCAGTTGCTGGTCGAGATGGACGGCTTCGACGTCAAGGGCACCGTGATCCTGATCGCGGCCACCAACCGTCCCGACATCCTCGACCCGGCACTGCTGCGGCCCGGCCGCTTCGACCGCCAGATCGCCGTCTCGCCGCCCGACATCATCGGGCGCAGGGCGGTGCTGGACGTGCACGCCAAGGGCAAGCCGTTGGCTCCGGACGTCGACCTCGGCACCGTCGCCCGCCGCACCCCTGGTTTCACCGGCGCCGACCTGGCCAACGTGATCAACGAGGCCGCGCTGCTGACCGCCCGCCAGAACGGCCGCCTGATCACCAACGAGGCGCTGGAAGAGGCCATTGACCGGGTCATCGCAGGGCCTGAGCGCAAGACCCGGGCGATGAGCGAGAAGGAGAAGCGGGTCACCGCCTACCACGAGGGCGGCCACGCGCTGGCGGCCTGGGCGATGCCCAATCTCGACCCGGTGCACAAGGTCACGATCCTGCCCCGCGGCCGCTCGCTCGGGCACACCCTGGTGCTTCCGCTGGAAGACCGCTACACCCAGACCCGGGCCGAGATCCTCGACCAGCTGGTCTACGCCCTCGGTGGCCGTGCCGCTGAGGAACTGGTGTTCCACGAGCCGACCACCGGCGCCTCCAACGACATCGAGAAGGCCACCGCGCTGGCCCGCTCGATGGTCACCGAGTACGGCATGAGCGCCAAGCTCGGCGCGGTGAAGTACGGGACTTCGGACTCCCAGCCGTTCATGGGCCGCGACTACGGCCACCAGCGCGACTACTCCGAAGAGATCGCCGCCTGGATCGACGAGGAGGTGCGGGGGCTGATCGAGGCCGCGCACGACGAGGCGTGGGAGATCCTGGTGCAGTACCGCGACGTGCTGGACCAGCTGGTGCTGGAGCTGGCCGAGCGCGAGACGCTGAACAAGGAGGATCTCGAGCGGATCCTGGCGCCGGTGCACAAGCGCCCGCCGCACAGCACCTTCTCCGGTTTCGGCAAGCGCACTCCCTCTGACCGGCCGCCGATCGACATCCCGGTGGCGCTCTCGCGCTCCAACGGCACGGCCAACGGGCTGGCCAAGCACAGCGCGCCCCAGGGTGAGCCGCAGCCGGCCGGCTACCCGCCCACCGGCTATGACCAGCCGCAGGAAGCCACCGGTGACTCCCGCCAGCAGGCGCCGGGCTACTCGCCCACGCCGGATTACTTCCCGCCGGCGCCCGGCTATCCGCAGGCGCCCGGCTATCCGCCGCCGCAGAGCTATCCGCCGCTGGATGCCGGCTTCCCGTCCGGGCCGCCGTCCTCGGGCGCTTCGGCCGCGCCTGCCGCGCCCTCCGACAAGGGCTCGGGCAACCGGCCCGAAGACCATGAGACCCAGCAGCTGCCTGCCGTGGACCCAGGTCAGCCGAGCCGGTCGCACTGGCCTTTCGGCCAAGGCGATGATCATCGCTGAGCCGTCAGGCCGGGGCGCCAGATGAGCCAGGTCGACCTGGTTCGCGCCGAAGCTGCTGTCCGAGAGCTGTTGCTGGCGATCGGGGAGGACCCGGACCGCGAGGGCTTGCGTGACACCCCGGCGCGGGTCGCCCGCTCCTACGGTGAGATCTTCGCCGGCCTGCACGTCGAGCCCGAGGATGTGCTGCGCACCACGTTCGACGAGAACCACGACGAGTTGGTGCTGGTCAAGGAGATACCGCTGTACTCCACCTGCGAGCATCACCTGGTGACCTGGCACGGCACTGCGGCGGTCGGATACGTCCCGGGCGTGGAAGGCCGGCTCACCGGGCTGTCCAAGCTGGCGCGGCTGGTGGATCTGTACGCCAAGCGCCCCCAGGTCCAGGAGCGCTTGACCGCTCAGGTCGCCGACTCGGTGATGCGCAAGCTCGAGCCCCGCGGCGTCATCGTGGTGGTCGAGGCCGAGCATCTGTGCATGGCTATGCGCGGGATACGCAAGCCCGGCACCCGCACCATGACTTCGGCAGTCCGCGGCATCTTCAAGAGCGACCCCCGCACCCGGGCCGAGGCCATGAGCCTCATCCTCGGGCGATGACGAGCCCGCCCGGCTTACCGGAACGCGTCGATCGGCTGATCGTGATGGGCGTGTTGAACGTGACGCCGGACTCCTTCAGCGACGGCGGCCGTTATCCCGACCTCGACAGCGCAGTGGCGCACGCAAGGCAGATGAGCGCCCAGGGCGCTGACCTGATCGACGTCGGCGGCGAATCGACCAGGCCCGGCGCGGTCCGGGTGGCCGCCGCCGAAGAGGCCCGCCGGGTGCTGCCGGTGATCGGCGAGCTGGCGGCCGCCGGGCTGGCGGTCAGCGTCGACACCTACCGGGCCGCAGTCGCCGAGCAGGCCATCGCCGCCGGCGCCCGTGTCGTCAACGATGTCTCCGGTGGTCTCGGCGATCCCGACATGGCGCGGGTGGTGCGCGACGCCGGCTGCCCCTGGGTGCTGATGCACTGGCGGGGGCACTCGGCGAACATGGCCGCGCTGGCCCACTATGACGACGTGGTCGCCGACGTGCGCGCGGAGTTGATGACCCGGGTGGACCAGGCGCTGGCCGCCGGGGTGGCCGCCAGCCAGCTGGTGCTCGACCCGGGGCTCGGCTTCGCCAAGGGGGCTGCGCACAACTGGGCACTGCTGGCGCGCCTTGAGGCGCTCACCAGCACCGGCCTGCCGGTCCTGATCGGGTCCTCGCGCAAGTCGTTCCTCGGCTCGCTGCTTGCTGACTCCGATGGCCAGGCCCGTCCGACTTCAGGACGCGAGGCTGCCACCGCCGCGCTCACCATGTTCGCCGCGCTGAACGGCGCCTGGGGAGTCCGGGTGCACGAGGTGCCACCCAATGTCGATGCCGCGCTGGTGGCCGCGGCGATCCTGGCCGCGCGATGACCGGCCGCGAGGAACCCGACCGGATCTGTCTCAGCGGGCTGCGCGTGCGCGGGCGCCACGGGGTGTTCGACTTCGAGCGCGCCGACGGCCAGGACTTCGTGGTGGACGTCGAGCTGGAGTTCGACACCAGGGCGGCCGCTGCCAGCGACCAGCTCAGCGACACGGTGCACTACGGCGAACTGGCCGAGGCGCTGGCCGCGGTGATCGCCGGCGAACCCGTCAACCTGCTGGAGACGCTGGCCGGCCGGCTCTGCCGGGTGTGCCTGGCCGACGCGCGGGTCCAGGCCGCCACCGTCACCGTGCACAAGCCGCAGGCCCCGATCGCGCTGAGCTTCGGCGACGTGGCGGTGACCATTCGCCGCGAGCGCGCCGAAGTCGGCCGATGAGCAGCGCGGTGTTGTCGATCGGATCGAACATGGGTGATCGGCTGGCCCAGCTGCGCTCGGCTGTGGCCGCTCTCTCGCCCTACCTGACAGCGGCCTCGCCGGTGTTCCAGACGCCGCCCTGGGGCCCGGTCGAGCAGCAGCCGTTCCTGAACGCCGTCGTGCTGGTGGCCGATCCCACGGCCACCCCGGCTGACTGGTTGGCACGGGCCCAGGCCTGTGAGCAGGCGGCCGGTCGGACCCGTGAGCTGCGATGGGGCCCGCGCACGCTGGACGTGGACGTGATCACGGTCGACGACGTGCGCAGCGAGGACCCCGAGCTGACCTTGCCGCACCCGCGCGCAGCCGAACGCGCCTTCGTCCTGGTGCCGTGGTGGTCAGTCGAGCCGGAGGCCCAGCTGCCCGGCCGGGGCTCGGTGCTGCAGCTGATGCAAGCCCTGCCCGAGGACGAGGTCACCGCCGTGCGGTTGCTGCCGACAGCTGAGCTGTGGCCATGACGCGCCGGACCAGCCTCACCGACCTGCTGATCCCGTTCCTGTTGTCGGGCGTCGGGGTCTACTCGTTGCTGCGGATCGGCTACGAGTCGCTGCCGCCGTTGCAGTGGTTCACCGCGCTGCCGATCGCGGCTCTGGCCGTCGCCGAAGTGGTGATCGCTCGCCGGGTGCGGGCGGCGGTGCGACGCCAGCCGCGGACCAAGCCGATGACAGCGCTGGCGATCGCCCGAGCCGTGGCCCTGGGAAAGGCCACCGCGCTGGTCGCGGCATTGGTCGCCGGGGCCGCCGCGGCCCTGGTGCTGAAGCTGTTGCCCTCGGCCGGGCAGGCCAACATAGCCGGACAGGACCTGCGCGTCGGGTACTTGCTGCTGCTGGTCACCGCAGCGTTGCTGGGGGCGGGGTTGCTGCTGGAACGGGCCGGGGTGGATCCCCAGCACGACCGCCGCTGAGCTGATCGGTGGCCGAGCGGCCCCGCGGGGCACTGCTGAGGTTGCCATTGCGGTAGCCGCCTGCTGCCTTAAACTACCCGATATGCCCCGCCTCGCCACGTCGTGGACGTTCCAGCGGGTACCGCGGACAGCTGCTACCGCGGCCGCCGCCGGGCTCGGCGTTGCCGCCCTGTGCCTGGTGGTGTTCGGCACCAGCCAGAAGCTGCTGCAGCTCGGGGTGCTGCTCGGGTTGTGGTCGGCTCTCATCGCGGCCTTCAGAATCTTCGGAGCCGGGCACGGCCGGCCCGATAACCTCGCCGAGGCCGAACTCGCAGAGGCCCGGTCCCAGGCAGCGGAGTTGCACCGGGCCCAGCTCAAGGTGGTCGCCGCGCAACAGGAGCAACTGGAGGCGGCCAGGCAGGCCGGCTTCTCGCAGGAGATCGAACTGCGCCAGTTCGGGGAGCTGCAGTTCGCCCGCGAGGCCGCGGCCAGGCGGGCATCGGAACTGGAGTTGGAGATCTCGCTGCGGCGCGAGATCGAGCGGGTGCTGTCCGAACAGCTCGGTTCGCTGCGTGAGGAGGTAGCCGCGCTGCGCGCTGAAGTGGTGGACAAGCTGGGAGGGCAGCTGCGCCTGGAACGGATCGAGACCACCCGGGTGATCGGTTCAGACCTCGAGGCGTTGCAGCACGAGATCCGCCGGCTGGCCGCGGCCAAGCAGGAGAGCCTGGCCGCGCCGGTCCGCACGCTCGACCTAAGCCCGGCCCAGCCCAGCCGGCAGCGGCCCACTGAGGTCCTCGGCGCCGAACTGGTCGAGTTCCCGCCGGCCCCGGCCGCCGAACCACCGGCTGCCGGAGTGCGGGGCGTCCCGTCACCGGCCGGCGAACCACCCGCGGCGGAGCCCTCGAAGGCTTCTGAGGCCCAGCTCGCCATCGAGCGGCAGGCCGGCCGGCGCCGCGCTCCGGACCCTGAACCGATGCCGGCCCAGCGCTACCAAGGCAGGCGCCGGGCCGACGGCGAGCAGGCGGACCGGTTCGCCAGGCTGGACACCTAGTCGAGGCCGCAGGACCAGTCGCACGGGGCTCAGGCAGTGTTCGATGCCCGATGACGTGCACAGCAGGGGCGGAACTCAAACACTTCTCGCCCGGTTTGGCCGATAGGGTGGCTTCATGCAGAACGACGTGACGGAGCCAGAAAGCCGAACCCCCGGGCTCTGGCAGCTTGCGCTTCCGATCGCAGCGGACATGACGTTGATCTTCGCGGGCGGCGTCGCGGAGCTTTACTTCGTGAGCAGGGTGGGAGAGAACGCGGTTGCCGGGTACGCCGCGATGCTTCCGCTCATCCTGCTCGGGATCACCATCCTCCGGCTGTCTGCCCAGGGAGCCGGCTCGGTGATCGCCAGATACTGGGGCGCTGGGCGAGTCGACCTGGTGCGCGAAGCCCAGCAGGTCGCGATCGTCGTCTCCTTGGTCCTAGCCCTGGCCCTGGTGGCAGTCCTCATACCGTTGCGTGCGGAGATATCGCACGCCATGGGATTGTCCGGAGACGCAGCTGCTTATGGACAGCAGTACCTGATCGGCTGGTCAATCGGGCTCGCGCTCATCGCAGTCCGCTCTACGCTCACCGGCTTCCTGGCCGCCAGGGGCGACACGCGTACCGGGATGTGGGGGTCCGCGGCCGGCACTGTCACTGCTGTGGCGTTGAATCTGGCGTTACTTCCTTGGACAACCCGAACCGAGCATCCAGTGTTGGTCATAACGCTGGTGACGGCGTTCGGTCTGGTCGCGAACACGAGCGTCATCGCGCGCAAGGCGCGAGGTGTGATGCCGACGGGGGTGTGGCGAGAACGGCCTACAGGCAAGCGCGTGGCGGAGACGGCGCGGCAGATGGCCCGTGTCGTGATCCCTTCCACAGTGGAACCGGTGCAGTTCAACCTGTTCCTCATCGCGCTCACGGCGTTGGTGGCACGCCTGGGGACCGAGTCTCTGAGCGCGCGCGCCTACGTGGTCCAGGTGACCTCGCTGACGTTCTACTACTCGCTCTCCCTGGCGATCGCCACTCAGATCCGCGTGTCACAGGCCTACGGCGCTGAGGAGTTCGACGAGGTCCGTGCCCGACTGTGGAACGGGAGGGTCCGCGCAGTGGGCGGCGCGTTTGTCACCGCTGTCCTGATGTGGGCCATGGCTTCGCAGCTCATTCGCGCGTTCACAGACGATCCCGGGGTCCTGACTCTGGCGGCGCCCCTCTTCGCGATCGGGCTGGTGTTGGAGCCATTCCGCTCGATGAACGCTGTCACGGGATTCGCGCTGGTGGCGGTGGGAGACGGCAGGACCGTTGTCGTCGCTTCACTGGCCATAACGTGGCTGCTGGGACTGCCTTTGGCCTACCTGCTCGCCGTCCCGATGGATCTGGGCCTGCTGGGAATCTGGATCGCGATGGCAGCGGAAGAGGGGATTCGCTGCGCTGTGCTGACGCTGCGATGGAGATTGGGCCATTGGGCAAGGACGAGCGCCGTCCTGCCGAGCTAGGCACTCGCCACGGGCAAGCGGCCTCGCCTCAGTGATGCGAGCGGCAGCCGGGCCACGTCAGCGACCCGGCGTCCGCGCCCGAGCTCATCCTTGAGCGCCGTCGGAAGCTGTCGCGCGCGTGGTGAGGTCCACCGGCTCGGGGGCGTTTTCGCCCAGGCCGTGCCAGAGCAGTACGCGCCCGTCCCAGCTCGCCGTCAGGGGCTTGCCCTGTGCCCACGCCACGGTGCTGACCGCGCTGGTGTGCGCCACCAGAACGTGACAGTCCTCGACCTGGAGGCTGCTGGGGTCCAACACCCACACCCGCGCCGTGAAGTCGTAACTTCCGGTGAGCAGCATCGGCCGCCCGTCATCGCTCCACGCCACCGCCTTGACCGACTCGTCATGGCCGAGGAGGACCCTCAGCAGGGCGCCGCTGTCCAGGTCATAGATGCGCACTGTGCGGTCTCGCGCGACGGTCGCGACCAGACGCCTGCCGCCTACTGTCCCGACCGACACTGAGTTGATGAGCTCGCCGTGGCCCCGGTACACCCGCAGCGTCTGGCCGGAGGTGGTGATCAGCCTGGCCGTCCGGTCCGTCGACGCCGTCACGAGGGATGTGTCATCTACCCACGCCAGGTCCTTGACCGCGCCCTCATGCTCTTGCGACGAGCCGCGCTTGCCAAGCTCCTTGCCGTCCCAGGCGTAGAAATCGAGCCGACCCTCGTAGTCTGCGACGGCCAGAGTGCGACCGTCAGGCGACCAGCCGACTCGATTGATCGGGTGGTCACGCTTGAGGGAGACCAGCACTTGCTGGCTGTCGACGTCGAGCAACTCCACCCTGCCGGAGAACGTTCCATACGCTACGAGGCCAGGGTTGTCGGCAGACACCGCGACAGCGTTGACCAGGCTTCCGCCGGCAACGGCGATCTCTTCGCCTGCGGTCGCGCCAGACCGCCAGACCCGCAGGGTCCCGTTGTCCGCTCCGGCAACGACAAGATCGGAGCCGACGGCGAGGTGGTTCACGCCGAGCGTGCCGGGCCCCGGAGTCACGAATTGTTCCACCGCGGTGTCAGCGGCAGTCGGCCTGAGATCGTCGCCGTCAACGGGTAGCAGCGCAGGGCGGGTGCCCATCGAACCGACGATGAGGGTTCGCCCGTCGTGCGACCAATCCAGGGACCTCGGCCACAGCTGCGGCCCGACCCAGCTCTTGACGATCTCGCCCGAGTCGACGTGCCAGATCGCGACGGTGCTGTCGTACGCGCCGACTGCGACGTGACGCCCGTCGGAGGACCACGCCACCGCCTTGACGGCTGCGACGTAGGGCCCGATCTTGGTCACCAGGCTCCCGTCGGGCTTGACGATGTGGACGAACCCGTCGTCGCAGCTGGCGGCCAGGAGCGTGCCGTCCGGAGACCAGCGGCACATCTCCACGTGGCCTGAGCGATCCAGCTCGCCGACTGGGTTGACCTGCGCATCCCAGATCTTGATCCGGGCGTCCTCGCCGCAGGTGGCGATCAGGCCGTTGCGCGAGGTGTCGACGGCCATGCAGTGATCGGAGTGGAACATGGCCCCGGCGGCCATCGTGCCGGCCTCGACGTCCCAGACCCGGCCAGTGCCGTCCTGGCTCACCGTGACTATCCGGTCCTCGCCCAGCCACGCGATGGAGTTGATGTCGTCCGGCTGGCGTGCGAGCACCTGTAGCACCTGCCCGGTCGCGACGTCCCAGATGCGGCAGGTCTTGTCCGCCGAGCCGCTGGCGAGAAGGCGTCCTGAGGGCGAGAAGCGCACCACGTTGACGAGGCGGAAGTGACGGCCCACCCAGAGGGGGTCGGCCTGCTGGCGGTTCCACAGGACCACTCGGCCGTCGTAACTGCCACTGGCGTAATGCTCGCTGTCGGGAGCGAAAGCCACCGTGGTCTGAGGCGATGCGTGAGCGTCGGCTGCCACGGCTGTAGCCGGGGAAAGGACGTCAACCTCGTACACGATTACCTCTTTCATCCTGGGCGCGCTCACGCGCCAACGAGTGAGTGTCTCTGGTCAAGAAAGGGGCGGGCTGGCGCTAGGGCAACTCGATCGCGTGGCGACCGTGCTCGATCTTCGCGCGGAGATAGCCCGCGTTGTGGGTGTTGACGTACACACCGGTGGGGTGTTGTGCGACGGCAATCCCGTAGCTCTGTAGCTGCGAGACCTTGTCGGGGTTGTTCGTGAGCAGGCGAACGGATCTCACGTTGAGTGCCTGCAGCATTTGCGCTGCCTGCTCGTAGTCTCTCGGGTCTTCCTCGAAGTGCAGCGCGCGGTTTGCCTCGTAGGTGTCCAGGCCCTGCTCCTGGAGCAGGTAGGTGTCCAACTTGTTGTACAGACCGATGCCGCGCCCCTCCTGCCGCAGGTAGAGGATGATCCCGCCCTCTGCGTGGCAGGCCCGAATGGCTTCGCGAAGCTGCGGTCCGCAGTCGCAGCGGCCGGACCCGAACGCGTCGCCGGTCAGGCATTCGGAGTGCAAACGCACGAGCGGGGCCTGGGCCTCCTGCCACCCGTCGAAGACGAGCGCGACGTGCTCAAGGCCGTCAGTGAGCGCATCGAATGTCACAGCGGTCGCAGAAGCGAATTCGCCTTCATGAAGGCGCAAGGGCATCGTGACCTGTTTTCTGATGACTGCAGGCGGAAAGCTCGGTATCTCTTGGCTGATGTCAAGCACGGCCGACACACCCCTTAGTTTCCCTGTTACCGACGTCGCGCGCTCCCTGGCAGGAGGCAGCTTCGGCCCGCATAGTGACTGCTCGGCCGAACAAGTCAGCGGAAATATACCCTAAACTCGATCTTTCACCTACCCTCGATCTTCAATAAGCATGGCTTGCGGGGGCCGTCGGCTTGGCAGGACGGGGTCGCGTTGTCGCGACCTTTAATATGGCGCGTCGGTGGTGTTTGTCCGAGTCCCGGGGGCCGCCGCTACGCGTGAAACTGGCAGGATGGCCGCAGATATCGTCGCGAAGGGAAGGCTGATGGATACAGCAGCTACACCGCAGACTGGACCTGAGTTCTACGACGACCCGAATACCTTCAACGGATACATGCAGGTTCGCAACGGCCCCGACGATGCGAATCTGCGCCTTGAGCAGCCTTCGGTTCAGGAGTTCGTCGGGCGGCCCGAGGGCTTGGCGGTGCTTGACCTGGGCTGCGGCGACGGGCGTTACGGCTTGGAGCTGCTGGAGGCAGGGGCTCAGTCCTACCTCGGGGTCGACGGCAGTTCTCGGATGCTGGAAGCCGCCAGAGAACGGCTCGGCGAGGACTCGCGGGTGCGGCTGGTCCACGCGGACCTTCAGGAGTGGAACCCCGACGGCATCGAGGTCGACGTGGTGGTCGCGCGGATGAGTTTTCACTACATCCCTGACTTGACGGATTTGCTAAGGCGCGTGCGGTCATGCCTGCGGCCCGGAGGAAGATTGGTCGCCTCAGTGGAGCACCCCGTCATCACCAGCAACTACGACCAGGCCGATTTGGCCCCCGGGGCCGGCAGGTGGGCGGTCTCGGGCTACTTCAGAGAAGGGCCGCGAATTTGCCCTTGGCTGGGGTCTGAAGTCGTTAAGCAACACCGGACCATCGCCTCCTATCTATCCGCACTGTCGCACGCTGGATTCGCACTCGAGGGCCTGTCAGAAGGAGCTCCTCGAAGAGACGAATTCGAGTACCCCAGTAATTTCGAGCGTGCTGAGGACGTGCCCTTTTACCTTATCCTCTGCGGTAGGGCCGAGTGATCGCAGTGGATTTTCCACTGTTGACACCGCCGTGGGCGAGCTGTAAACGATCCGGAGGTAGTTGAAAGATGTCCCGTCCCGCGGTCTCTGTGCTGATGCCCACCTATAACCAGGCGCTCTTCTTGCCCAGGGCACTGCACAGCCTGACCCACCAGACCGTCGGGGATTGGGAACTCATCGTTGTCAACGATGGGTCGACCGACGACACCGAGCAGGTCCTGCAGAGCTACCGCGACGATCGGATCGTCTATCACCGGCATGAGGTCAACCAGGGACTCGGGGCGGCTCTGACCAGAGCGCTTGAGTTAGCTCGCGGTCGGCACATCGCCTATCTCCCCTCTGACGACTACTTCGACCCGGCGCACCTTGAGGATGGCTTGGCGCTGCTGGAGCAGTTCCCTGACTGCTACGCCGCCTATGGCGGCGTCCGCTGGTGGCAGACGACGGAGGCGAGCAAGCCCTTCCGCGTCCGCGTCGAGATGCCGACGCTCAGAGGCGCTGAGGTGGTCGGTGAGGAGGCGGCGTTCCTGGCTCGGACCGAGGAGACGCCGTTCGAGGATCTACGCAACGGCAACCTCCTGGCACTTGTCCAGGTGATTCACCGCAGGGACCTCGAGCACAAGGTCAGCTGGCCGACGAGGGCCGAGGGCGTGTCGGACACCCTCGAGATCGACTACTGGCGGTCGTTGGCCGCGCAGGGAGCCACGTTCAAGCACACCGGCGAGATCTCGTGCGAGTGGGGTGACCACCCGGATCAGAGACACAAGATCATCGGGGGCCGCGGGTACATCCACCCGACTGAGCCGACGGGACGAGGATTCGGCTTAGCCAGGTATCGCCAACACTATGGGATCCGGACCGGCGAGAAGATCAACTGGAAGACCTCGTTCTGGAGCCTGCCGCACGATCAGAACGCGCGTTACGGCCCGCTCGAGGAGGATCAGAACGCTGGCTCCCATGCCGTGCCCGTGGGGGAACGGCTGCGCGTGTTGGTCGCCGGCGAGCTCGGGTTCAACCCGGAGCGGCTGCTGGCGATGTCTGAGCAGGGGCACTCGCTGTACGGCATGTGGACCCAGACACCGCAGGCCTGGCAGACCGTGGGGCCCTTGCCGTTTCAGGGAGTCACCGACGTGCCCTTCGACGAGCACTGGAAGGAGCGAGTGAAGGAGATCGCTCCCGACTTCATCTATGCGCTGCTGAACTGGCAAGCCCTGCCCCTCATCGAAAGCGTTCTGGCAGCCCGACTCGACATCCCCATCGTCTTCCACTTCAAGGAGAGCCCGTTCTTCGCGATGGAGATGGGGCTCTGGCCGACGCTCGTCACGGCTCTGAGGCAAAGCGCCGGAGTCGTGCTGATCAACGACGAGTCACGCGAGTTCCTTGAGATCCACAGCGGTGTCGACCTCAGCGATGACCGCGTCCTGATCCTCGACGGCGACCTTCCGAAGGGCAATTGGTTCACCGAGGAGTGGTCGCCCAAGCTGTCCAGTCAGGACAACGAGATTCACACGGTGTGCGTTGGCCGCGTGAAAGTCGAAAGCAGGTCGTTTCTCGAGCCGATGCCCGTGCTGGCTGCGGCGGGAATCCATGTTCACGTGTATGGCGAGACGTACCAGAAGTGGAGCAGCGAGTGGATCGAGACCGGAGCCGATAGCCGGTTCATGCACCTGCACCCGAACGTGGAGCCAAAGGACTGGGCACGGGAACTCTCGCAGTATGACGCGGCCTGGCCGCACGTGCATCAGAGCAGCAACAAGGGTGACTTGCGGCGCGCGCAGTGGGACGACCTGAACCTTCCTGGACGCCTCGGAACGTACTCGGTGGGCGGGCTTCCACTGATCGTCGCCGAGAACGCCGGGCACCGGGTGGCGATCCGGAACCTCGCGGAGAAGCTCGATATCGCGATTTCCTTCGAAGGCATCCCGGACCTCGCCGCAAAGCTGGGCGACCGTTCGCACCTGGCCCGATTGACAGATAACGCGCGCGCCGCGGGACAGTTCTTCAACTTCGACGAGCAGCTGCCCCGTCTCCTGGAGTTCTGCCGCCGTGTCACGCGGGTCGGGTCCGGCGGATAAGCGCACGGACGTGCCGGCGTGTGCGTGCTGGCTAGGCGAACCGCGTCCCTAGTAGGCTCCTCTCATGCCCATGGTCTTGCGATTCGAGCTCTTCCCCGTGGACATCGATCGCTCAGTTGACTTCTACACCAGCGTTCTGGGCTTCAAGGTCGACGCCGACAAGCGCGACTCGTCGCACCCCTACGCGTCCCTACGGCGTGATGGCGTGGTCATCGGCCTCTCGCCGAGACCGTCGAGTGGGCCCCAGGAATACAGACGGCCTCCGACGGGTGTCGAGGTGGTGCTTGAGGTTGACGACCTGGATGCGGAGTACGAGTCGGTGCGGCAGGCGGGCGGGGAAGTGACTGAGGGCCTTCGCCGGCAACCGTGGGGGCTCACCGACTTTCGCATCTGCGACCCGGACGGCTACTACCTCCGAATCACCGAGCACCAAGCCGACTAGACAGCCCGGATGAGCCCCGGGTCGTGGTCGGGTCACCGGCGCGCCTTCGGATCCGTCTGGCCTACTAGTCTTTACGCGTGATCCAATCCGGTGACGCCCCGCGGTTGCGGGTTGCCGTCGTCGGGGTCGGCCGGGTGGGATCGGTGCTCGGCGCCGCGCTGGGCCGGGTGGGCCATCAGGTGGTGGCCGGCACCGGCGTCAGCGCCGAGTCGCAGCGGCGGGCGGAGCGGTTGCTGCCCGGTGTGCCACTGGTGCCTGCCGACGAGGCGGTGGGACAGGCTGACCTGGTGTTGCTGACGGTGCCTGACACCGAGCTTGCCGGCCTGGTCCAGGGATTGGCGGCCACCGGCGCCTGGCAGGCCGGTCAGCTGGCGGTCCACACTTCCGGGGCCAGCGGCATCGCGATCTTCGCCCCGGCGGTCGGCGCCGGCGTGGTCGGCATGGCGCTGCATCCGGTGATGACCTTCGCCGGGCGCCCAGAGGATCTGCAGCGCCTGGATGGCGTGGCCTTCGGCATCACCGCGCCCGAGGAGTTCCGTCCGGTCGCCGAAACCCTGGTGCTCGAACTCGGCGGCGAGCCGGTCTGGGTGCCCGAGTCCGCCCGGCCGGGCTATCACGCCGCCCTGGCGATGGGCTCCAACCACCTGGTGACCCTGGTCAACGACTCCCGCGACGTGCTGGCATCGGCCGGGGTCGAGGACCCCACCCGGTTGCTCGCGCCGCTGCTGGGCGCCTCGCTGGACAACGCGCTGCGCCTGGCCGACGAGGCGCTGACCGGCCCGGTTTCGCGCGGGGACCGTGGCACCCTGGAGGCTCACATCCGGGCCCTGCGGGGCACCGCCTATCTGCAGCCGTACCTGGCGATGGCGCTGCGCACCATGCAGCGCGCGCACGCGGCCGGCCGGCTGACTCGGCTGCAGTGCGCCGACCTGCTCGAAGGCATCGAGCACGCCGAAGGCGACAGCCGGTGACCCGGCTGGTCCGTACCCGCGGCGAGCTGGCCGCTGCGCGGGCGGTGCTGGTCCAGGAGCTGGGCGCGCAGGCGAGCCTGGGGATGGTGCCGACGATGGGCGCCCTGCACGCCGGCCATGTGGCGCTGATCGACGCTGCCCGAGCCAGTTGCGCCGCGGTGGTGACCAGCATCTTCGTCAACCCCATGCAGTTTCATCAGGCCGGCGACCTGGCGCGCTATCCGCGCCAGCTGCAGGAGGATCTGGCGCTGTGCGAGCAGCGCGGGGTGGACCTGGTGTGGGCGCCGGAGGTGGCCGACATCTATCCCGAGGGCCCGGCCCAGGTGTGGGTCACCGCCGGCGAGCTGGCTGACCAGCTGGAGGGCCCGGACCGGCCGGGCCACTTCGACGGCGTCCTGACCGTGGTCACCAAGCTGTTCGCCGCCGTCCGGCCGCACCGGGCGTTCTTCGGCGAGAAGGACTATCAGCAGCTGATGCTGATCCGGCGGATGGTTCGCGATCTGGGCCAGGAGGTGCAGGTGGTCGCGGTGCCGACCGTCCGCGAGCCGGACGGGTTGGCGCTGTCAAGCCGTAACGTGCTGCTGTCGCCGTCTGAACGGGTCAGCGCGCGGTGGCTGAGCGCCGCGCTGATGGCAGGTCAGAACGCCGCCGGGTCCGCCGAGGCGGTGCTGGCCGCCGCCGGTCAGGTGCTGGAGGCCGCTGAAGGGGTGGACGTGGACTATCTCGAACTGCGCGATGCCGAACTCGGCCCGGCGCCGGAGACGGGGCCGGCCAGGCTGCTGGTAGCGGCCCGGATCGGATCGATCAGGCTGATCGACAACGTCGCCGTGGAGCTGGGCCGATGAGCCTTCCCCAGCGGCTGCTGGCGCCGGCTCCGGGCTGGATCGTCGAAACCGACGTGGTGGTGATCGGCTCCGGGATCGCCGGGCTCACCACTGCCCTGCGGATCGCGGCCGGCTCGGCGGCCGCTCCGGGGGCTGGCGCGACGGATGGTTCCCGGACCGGCTCCGGCCTGCGGGTGCTGGTGGTGACCAAGGACGTGCTGGCCGCCGGTTCCACCCGGTGGGCGCAGGGCGGCATCGCCGCCGCGCTGGGGCCCGATGACACCGCTGAGGCGCACCTGCAGGACACCCTGGTGGCCGGCGTCGGCATCTGCGACGTCGACGCGGTCCGGGTGCTGGTCGATGAGGGGCCGCAGGCGGTCCGGGAGCTGATCGAGCTGGGCACCCGCTTCGACCGCTCCAGCACCGGCGAGCTGTCCTTGACCCGGGAGGGCGGGCACCACGCCGATCGGATCGCCCATGCCGGCGGTGACGCCACCGGCGCCGAGATCGAGCGGGCGCTGGTCTCGGCGGTGCTGGCCTCGCCCGGCATCGAGGTGATCGAGCACGCGCTGGTGCTGGACCTGCTGCCCACCGCGGCCGGTGGTGTCGGCGCGGTCACCCTGCACGTGATGGGCGAGGGGCAGCTGGACGGGGTCGGAGCGGTCCGCGCCCGGGCCTTCGTGTTGGCCACCGGGGGCATCGGCCAGGTCTACGCCGCCACCACCAACCCGTCGGTCTCCACCGGCGACGGGGTGGCGGCGGCGTTGCGGGCCGGAGCGGTGATCCGTGACCTGGAGTTCGTGCAGTTCCACCCGACGGTGCTGTGGCTCGGCGGCAGCGCGGCCGGCCAGCAGCCGCTGGTGAGTGAGGCGGTGCGCGGCGAGGGCGCGGTGCTGGTCGACGAGCAGGGGACCAGGTTCATGCAGGGCCAGCACGAGCTGGCCGACCTCGCTCCGCGCGACGTGGTGGCCAAGGCGATCCTGCGTCGGATGCGCGAGACCGGCGCCGAGCATGTCTGGCTGGACGCGCGGCATTTCGGCGCGGAGAAGTGGCGGGTGCGGTTCCCCACGATCCTGGCCACGTTGACCTCGCTGGGGCTGGACCCGGTGACCCAGCTCATCCCGGTGGCGCCGGCCTGCCATTACGCCTCCGGCGGCGTCGCCACCGACCTGACCGGGCGCACCTCGGTGCCCGGGCTGTACGCCTGCGGCGAGGTCGCCTGCACCGGGGTGCACGGCGCCAACCGGCTCGCTTCGAACTCGCTGCTGGAAGGCCTGGTCTTCGGCCGCCGGATCGCGGCCGACGTGCTGAGCACCGTGCCGGCCGGCGCGCCGCTGCTCGACCTGGGCATCGACGTGCGTGGCAAGGGCATCGCCGCGGCCGGTATCCGGCGGCCGCTGCAACAGGAGATGTCCGCCGACGCAGGGGTGATCCGTGACGCCGCGGGCCTGCGCCGGGCCGCCGGCAGCCTGCAGAAGCTGGCCGCTCAGCGCAGCAGCGATCCGGGCACCGAGTCGTGGGAGGCCACTAACCTGCTGACGGTGGCCAGCGCCCTGGTGACCGCAGCCCGGCGTCGGGAGGAGACCCGTGGCGCGCACTGGCGCGAGGACTTCGCCGAGCGCGATGACCAGAACTGGTGCGGGCACCTGGATCTGCGGCTCGGGCCGGACGGCACCATCTCCACCGACTACGTTCGCAGTTCCCACCACGCCAGCCAACCCACCAGCGAACACCTGAGGACCGGGGCATGAGCCACTCGATAGATCCGGCGATACTGCAGGCCCTGGACGCGGCCGGCTTGAGCGTGGCGCTGGTGTCAGACCTGGTGGACCGGGCGCTGGCCGAGGACCTGGCCGACGGCCCCGACGTCACCACCACGGCCACCATCGCCGGCGACCAGACCGGGCAGGCCGACGCGGTGCCCCGCGAGGCCGGGGTGGTCGCCGGCCTGGCCGTGGCCGGCTACGTCTTCGCGGCGGTGGGGCAGGGCCGGGTGCGGGTGCGGATCCAGGCCGTGGACGGCAGCCTCGTGCGACCCGGCGAGGTGCTGCTCAGCGCGTCGGGGCCGGTCCGGGACCTGCTCACCGCCGAGCGGACCGCGCTGAACCTGCTGACCCACCTGTCCGGGGTGGCCACCCTCACCCGGATCTGGACCGAGACCATCCGCGGCACGGGCGCCAGCATCCGCGACACCCGAAAGACCATGCCGGGCCTGCGTGCGCTGGAGAAGTACGCGGTGCGCTGCGGGGGCGGGGTGAATCATCGGATGTCGCTGTCGGACGCCGCGCTGATCAAGGACAACCACATCGCCGCGGCCGGTTCGGTGAGCAAGGCGTTCGAGCTGGTCCGCGCGGCCGCCCCGGCGCTGCCGGTGGAGGTCGAGGTGGACACGGTGGCCCAATGCGAGGAGGCGATCCGGGCCGGGGCCGAACTGGTCCTGCTGGACAACATGAACCTGGCCGAGCTCAGAAGCTGCGTGGCGCTGGCCGCCGACGCGGGCGGCCGGGTCAAGCTCGAAGCCTCCGGCGGGTTGAGCCTGCAGGTGGCCGCCGCGGTCGCCGGCACCGGTGTGGACTACCTGGCGGTGGGCGCCCTGACCCATTCGGCGCCGGTCCTCGACATCGGATTGGACCTGAGCGCGGACCTGAGCGCGGGACCGGCGCTAAGCGGAGCGGGAGCTGACGCCTGATGCTGCTGGCCATCGACATCGGCAACACCAACACCGTCCTGGGAATCTTCGAGGGCGAGCAGTTGGTGCATTCGTGGCGGGTCAAGACCGATGCCCGCAACACAGCTGACGAGCTGATGCTCACCTTTTCCGGCCTGCTGCAGGACGTGCCGGTGACCGCGATCTCGGGCTGCTCCACGGTGCCCGCCGCGCTGCGCGAGCTGCGGGCGATGCTCAGCCGGTACTGGCCCGGGATACCGACCGTGCTGGTCGAACCGGGCATCAAGACCGGGGTGGCGCTGCTGTTCGACAACCCCAAGGAGGTCGGTGCGGACCGGATCGTCAACACCTTGGCGGCCTTTCACCTGGTCAACGGCCCGGCCATCGTGGTGGACTTCGGCACCTCCACCAACTTCGACGTGGTCAGCGGCAAGGGGGAGTTCCTCGGCGGGGCGTTGGCCCCGGGCATCGAGATCTCGCTGGACGCCCTGGCAGCCCGGGCCGCCCAGTTGCGCAAGGTCGAGCTGGTCGCGCCTCGGTCCCCGATCGGCAAGAACACCGTCGAGGCGCTGCAGTCAGGCATCCTCTACGGCTTCGCCGGCCAGGTGGACGGCCTGGTCAGGCGGATCGCGACCAGCCTGGTCCCCGAGGCGCCGGGCTCGGTCGAGGTCATCGCGACCGGGGGCCTGGCCTCGCTGGTGGTGGAGCACGCCGAGACCGTCAACCGGCACGAGCCCGACTTGACGCTGCTGGGGCTGCGGCTGATCTTCGAACGCAACCTGTGAGCGGATGAGAGCCTCCACGGCCTCAGGCGGCTCACCGTAGACCTGCCCTCGCCCGCCGGGAGCGGTGCCGCCGGGAGCGGTGCTGGCGGGGAGCGGTGCTGAGGTCAGCGCCGGTACTGCCAGAGCACCTCGGTGCGTTGCGGAAAGGCCACCACCGGCGCCTGCAACTCGGCGTACTGGCTGGTCAGGATGCGTATCCGGTGGTCGATGGCGTCCTGCTCGGCCTTGGACCGGGTGATCACCCAGCTCCAGGTGTGGACCAGGTCGCGCAGGCCCTGTGGCCCGGGCAGCAGGTGCTCGGAGGGCATCGAGGCCTGCTCGGGCTCGGTGAACAGCTCGCCGTCGAGCTGGTCGAACTGCTGGGCCCGCGCGAGCTCGCGCTTCCTGCTCGCCCAGTAGAGCTTGGACACCCACTCCACGCTGTGGTCGGGCACGTTCCAGAGCAGGCCGACCACGCCACCGGGGCGCAGCACCCGCGCGAGCTCGCGATCGGCCTCCGGGCGTTGGAACCAGTGAAAGGCCTGGCCGACCATGATCGCGTCGACCGAGCCGTCGCGTAGGGGGATGCCCTCGGCCGAGCCGGCCAGCGCGTTCGCCTGTGGCAACCGGGCGGCCAGCACAGCCAACATCTGCCGATCCGGCTCGACCGCCACCACCTCGGCCCGCGCGTCGAGCAGGACGGCGGTCAGCTTGCCGGTGCCGGCGCCCAGATCCAGGACGCGCGGGACCCGGCCCTCGCCGGGGCCGGCTCTCAGACCGGCGAGCAGCAGTTCGATCGCCGCCGCCGGGTAGGACGGGCGCACCTGGTCATATCGGGCGGCTTCAGATCCGAAGGACCGGGCCAAGACCGAGTCGGGCAGTCGCTGGTCATCCTGCTGCCCGCCGGTCATGGTGGGACCCTAGCCGCGCTGTCGCTCGCGGCTCCCGCGCCACCGTCGGCGCGTGGCAGCGCCGAGCGGCCGCAGGTGCGCCGATAGGGTGAAACGGTGACCGATCCCAGTGCCGCCGCCGATGCCAACGACGATCTGCCCGAACAGGTCAGGATCCGGCGGGAGAAGTACGACCGGTTGATGTCTGACCCCGACCGCGCGCCTTTTCCGGCGACGGTGGCCCGCACGCACACCCTGGCCCAGATCCGGCAGGCGTATCCGGACCTGCCCTCAGGCGCTGAGACCGGCGAGAAGGTGGGCGTGACCGGCCGGGTGATCTTCGTCCGCAACACCGGCAAGCTCTGTTTCGCGACTCTGCGCGAGTCCGGCGTCGAGTTGCAGGTCATGCTGTCGGCCGACCGGGTCGGGCCGCAGGCGCTGGCTCACTGGAAGGCCGACGTCGACCTCGGTGATCAGGTGTTCGTCGACGGTGAGGTCATCTCCTCCCGTCGGGGTGAGCTGTCAGTGCTGGCTGACGTGTGGCGGATGACTGCCAAGGCCCTGCGCCCGCTGCCGGTGGCGCACAAGCCGATGAGTGAAGAGACCCGGGTCCGGCAACGTTATGTGGATCTGATCGTGCGACCCGACGCGCGCCGCATGGTGATGACTCGCGCTCACGTGCTGGCCTCGATCCGCAGCACCCTGAACCAACGCGGATTCATCGAGGTCGAGACGCCGATTCTGCAGTCCGTGCACGGCGGGGCGGCCGCCAGGCCTTTTCAGACGCATCTCAATGCATTCGACCAGCCGATGTCACTTCGAATCGCGCTGGAGTTATATCTCAAGCGGACCCTGGTCGGCGGAATCGATCGTGTTTTCGAAATCGGCAAGACCTTCCGCAACGAAGGCATCGACTCCACCCATTCAGCGGAATTCACCATGCTCGAGGCGTATGAGGCCTACGGCGATTACAAGTCGGCCGCGGAGTGGACGCGCGCCATCATTCTCGACGCCGCTATCGCGGTCGGCGTAGAAACACCCCGCACGGCTGACGGCGTGGATATCGATCTCGTCACGAAGTGGCGATGGGCGTCAATCTATGATTTAGTGTCCGCCGCCGTCGATGAATCAGTTACCCCCGACTCCGAGGAGCACCGGCTGCGGGAGCTGGCGGCGGTGCGAAATGTCGCGCTCAAGCCGGAGTGGGGTTCTGGTGAGATTGTTCTCGAGTTATACGAGAAGTTGGTGGAACACACCTTAATTCAACCGACGTTCGTCTGCGACTATCCACGGTCGGTCCGGCCGCTGGCAAGGCAGCACCGGTCGGACCCTCGGCTTGCCGAAGCCTGGGACCTGGTGATCGGCGGTGTCGAGATCGCCCCGGCCTACTCCGAATTGGCCGACCCGGTCGAACAACGGCGAGTGCTCGTGGAGCAGTCGCTGGCCGCGGCCGCCGGTGATCCCGAGGCGATGGAGCTGGATGAGGACTTCTTGCAGGCGCTCGAATACGGTATGCCGCCGACTGGCGGAATGGGCCTCGGCGTGGACCGGCTGATTGCGATGCTGACCGGCAAGGGAATTAGAGAAACCATCTTATTCCCGCTTCTCAAGCCCTTGTAGCCACCAGCGTCGCTCCAGCGTTAGCGACTTCAGCACTCGCGGCGCGTGAGAGTTGTCCCCAACTGCAGCGTTGCGATATCTCATGTTCGCGCTCTTGGTGCTTTAATGGTTGTGGGCACGCTGAATACGGCCCCCAACATCTCACATCAGATTGGAAGTACTATGGCCCAGAAGATCCAGGTCCTACTCGTCGACGACCTAGATGGTGGGACTGCCACCGAGACGGTCGCATTCGGCCTCGACGGTTCTGGGTACGAGATCGACCTCTCCTCCGAGAATGCTGACAAATTGCGTGAGGTTTTGGCGCCATTTGTTGGGCATGCCCGACGGGCCTCGCGCGCCACTGCGGCCAGGCCGGGCACGCCGGGGCGTCCGGGCCGTAGCGGCGCTCGTATCGACCGCGAACAAACGCAGGCCATTCGGGAATGGGCGCGTAAGAACGGACACAAGGTCTCTGAGCGCGGTCGTATCCCGGCCAGCATCTTCGAGGCTTACAACTCCTCTCACTAACCGCACCGCCGAGCCGGACAACGGCTCGGCGGTCCCCGGGCTCGTGCCGACGGCGTTCTTTTCGCTGACGCGTGGCCGGGGGCCAGCAGTTTCTTGTGTCCTTCTGACTACCTTCTGCCTCTGACCCCGTGTTTATCGCTCATCTGCTCCGGACCGCCGCCTTCTGCTGCCGGGCCCGGCTCGCCCGCCGCCTGTGACAGCACCCGCGACAGCGCCAGGCACCGCCACCCGAGCGGCCCGGTCGTAGCCGCCGAGGGCCGGCCCCCGCTCGACCGCGCCGAGCTGCGCGCGCTCGCTGGCATAAACCTGACTGCCGCGCTGTTACTACAACCCTGCCCTGCTTCCAGCTGCCTTCCTCCTCCCGCCGACGAATCCGTTAAATCGGCGTAGGGTGGATTGGCCGTTCGCTGTGAGCAGATGCGAGGGATTGGAGCGCGGCCTCGGTCGTGCGACGACTAGAGTCAAAGACCTGCACGGCGGTCCAGCCAGTGATCCCGTCGAGCGGTAAGGAGAAGAGCGACAATGTTTGAACGGTTCACCGACAGAGCCCGTCGAGTCGTCGTCCTGGCCCAAGAAGAGGCCCGGATGCTCAACCACAACTACATCGGCACTGAGCACATACTGCTGGGTCTGATCCACGAGGGCGAGGGCGTCGCGGCCAAGGCCATGGAGTCGCTCGGCATCTCCCTGGAGGCTGTCCGCCAGCAGGTTGAAGAGATCATCGGGCAGGGCCAGCAGGCCCCCTCGGGACACATCCCCTTCACGCCTCGCGCGAAGAAGGTCCTTGAGCTCTCGCTTCGCGAGGCTCTGCAGCTCGGCCACAACTACATCGGCACGGAGCACATCCTGCTGGGCCTGATCCGCGAAGGCGAGGGCGTCGCGGCCCAGGTCCTGGTGAAGTTGGGCGCTGACCTCAACCGGGTGCGGCAGCAGGTCATCCAGCTGCTCAACGGCTACCAGTCCAAGGAGCCGACCGGCGGCAGCACCCAAGAAGGCGCTCCTTCGACCTCGCTGGTGCTAGACCAGTTCGGCCGCAACCTGACCCAGGCCGCTCGCGAGGGCAAGCTCGACCCGGTGATCGGGCGCGAGAAGGAGATCGAGCGCCTGATGCAGGTGCTGTCGCGGCGCACCAAGAACAACCCGGTGCTGATCGGCGAGCCCGGCGTCGGCAAGACCGCGGTGGTCGAAGGCCTGGCTCAGGCCATCGTCCGCGGCGAGGTGCCCGAGACGCTGAAGGACAAGCAGCTCTACACCCTCGACCTCGGTTCCCTGGTGGCCGGCTCGCGTTACCGCGGTGACTTCGAGGAGCGCCTGAAGAAGGTCCTCAAGGAGATCCGCACCCGCGGCGACATCATCATGTTCATCGACGAGATCCACACCCTCGTCGGCGCCGGCGCGGCAGAGGGCGCCATCGACGCCGCCTCCATCCTCAAGCCGATGCTGGCTCGGGGCGAGTTGCAGACGATCGGCGCCACCACGCTGGACGAGTACCGCAAGCACCTGGAGAAGGACGCCGCGCTCGAGCGGCGGTTCCAGCCGGTACAGGTCGGCGAGCCGTCGGTGGCGCACACCATCGAGATCCTCAAGGGGCTTCGTGACCGTTACGAGGCCCACCACCGGGTCTCGATCACCGACAGCGCCCTGGTGGCCGCGGCCGGCCTGGCCGACCGCTACATCTCCGACCGGTTCCTGCCCGACAAGGCGATCGACCTGATCGACGAGGCCGGCTCCCGGATGCGTATCCGCCGGATGACCGCGCCGCCGGACCTGCGGGAGTTCGACGACCGGATCGCCAACGTCCGCCGTGACAAGGAGTCCGCGATCGACGCGCAGGACTTCGAGAAGGCCGCTGCCTTGCGTGACAAGGAGAAGAACCTTCTCAATGACAAGGCCCAGCGTGAGCGCGAGTGGAAGGCCGGTGACCTCGACGTGGTCGCCGAGGTCGACGACGAGCAGATCGCCGAGGTGCTGGCCAACTGGACCGGCATTCCGGTGTTCAAGCTGACCGAAGAAGAGACTGCGCGGCTGCTGCGGATGGAGGACGAGCTGCACCGGCGCGTCATCGGTCAGCACGATGCCATTCGCGCGGTGTCCCAGGCCATCCGCCGCACCCGGGCCGGTCTGAAGGACCCCAAGCGTCCCGGTGGCTCGTTCATCTTCGCCGGCCCGTCCGGCGTCGGTAAGACCGAGCTGGCCAAGACGCTGGCCGAGTTCCTGTTCGGCGACGCCGACGCGCTCATCCAGCTGGACATGTCCGAGTTCCACGACCGCTACACGGTCTCGCGCCTGGTCGGCGCGCCTCCCGGCTACGTGGGTTACGACGAGGGCGGCCAGCTGACCGAGAAGGTGCGGCGCAAGCCGTTCTCGGTGGTGCTGTTCGACGAGGTCGAGAAGGCCCACCCGGATGTCTTCAACACGCTGCTGCAGGTGCTTGAAGACGGCCGGTTGACCGATGGCCAGGGCCGGATCGTGGACTTCAAGAACACCGTCCTGATCCTGACCACCAACCTCGGCACCCGTGACGCGTCCAAGTCGGTGGGCGGCCTCGGCTTCGCCGGGTCCAACGACAGCGTGTCCAACTACGACCGGATGAAGCAGAAGGTCAACGACGAGCTCAAGCAGCACTTCCGGCCCGAGTTCCTCAACCGGATCGACGACATCGTGGTCTTCCACCAGCTGACCGAGGACGAGATCGTCGAGATCGTCGACCTGATGGCAGCCCGGGTCGACACCCAGCTGCGCAACAAGGACATGGTCATGGAGCTGACGTCCTCAGCCAAGGCGTTGCTGGCCAAGAAGGGTTACGACCCGGTCCTGGGCGCCCGCCCGTTACGTCGCACGATCCAGCGCGAGATCGAGGACAGCCTGTCCGAGAAGATCTTGTACGGCGAGCTTGGCGCCGGCCAGATCGTGGTGGTCGACACCGAGATCGGCGAGGACGGCAAGGAGAAGTTCACCTTCCGCGGCGAGTCCAAGGCCGAGCTGGTGGTTCCGGACGCCCCGCCCACCGAGGCGGTCGGGCTCGAGTAAGAAGTTCTTTGTCCTAGGCAGTGAGCAAGGCCCCGGTCCAGCGGACCGGGGCCTTGCTGCTGGGTGAGGGGTGAGTCATGGCGCTGAGGTTTGCCGAACGTGTGCGGCCCGAGCGTGTCGAGCATTGCCGCAGGCGCGCGGCTTAGCAAAGTCCTCTCCTGAGCGTCTGTGACCGAGCGGGGAGGGCCGATGAGCGTTATCGACGAGGTGACCAAGCTGTCGCGGCTGGCTCGCGAGCACTTGGGTGAGGATCTCGGTGAACGGTGGTCGAGAATGCTCGCCCCGGCTGCGCGACTCACGCCTGGCCTGGACGCTCCCCGGGGCTGGCTGAGCCGTAGAGGGTCAGCCGGCCCTCAGGTCCTCGGGTGGCTAGGTGGTGTTCCCCTCGGGCCGATGGGCGCCGGATGGCCCGTGTGGGAGGGCTATGGACCCCTGTCCCATGTGGCCACCCTCGACTGCGGCCACCTGTACCCCAGCGTCCCACACCGGTTGCGCGATGCAGGCTTCCCCGCTGAGGGCTTGTTGTCGTTCTTCTACTTCGACGGCGCGGTCGATGGTGGCATCGAGGTCGTGGGCGCACTCTTCGGCACTGAGGAAGGCGCGCGGGTCGTCTACACCCCGGCGGGCGCCGACCTCGTCGAGCTGAGTCCGCCAGCCCCGCTGATGCCTTACCGACGCGTCGAGCTCGTGGCTGAGACGGTTCTGACGTGGCCGACCTGGGAGCATCCGGACCTTCACGGCGGCCAGCTGCTGGCCGACGGATGGGACGCGCTGTTCGCCGCTCTGGATGAAGTCCGGCAGCAGCATCCTGGTCCTGCGCATCAAGTCGGCGGACACCCTGACCCGGTGCAAGGACCTGTCGAAGCAGAGATGGCCTATGGGCGGCTCGGTGGAGTTCGACTGGTCGGACCCCGCAGTCATCGAGGACGCACGTGAGTGGCTTCTAGTGCTCGTAGCGCGGCAGGTCGATGCGGCCAGATGTCGGTACCGGCCCGGTCAGGACGGCAGTGCGAACCGGCCGTCGGGCAACGGGTCGACCAGGCCGTCGGCGACCAGCGCGTCCAGGGCTCGCCGGCGCTGCCCGGCCTCGGGCCAGACCGCGTCCAGCGCCGAAGCGGGCACCGGATCGGCGGCGCCGCGCAGCACGTCCAGCAGCAGCCCGCGCACCTGCCGGTCGGTGCCGGCAAAGCGCTGCGGCCTGGCCACCGGTCCCTCATACGGCGGGTAGCCCGCCAGCCGCCAGGCGCACCGGTCGCGGATCGGGCACGCAGAGCAGGACGGCGAAGCGGCCGTGCACAGCACCGCGCCGAGTTCCATCATCGCCGCGCAGAACACCGCGGCCGCCGAGTCGGCCTGCGGCAGCACCGCCTGCATCGCAGCCAGGTCCCGGCTCGTCGAGGGCGGGGCCGCCTGCCCCTGGCCCTCGACTGCCCGGGCAAGCACCCGGCGCACGTTGGTGTCCACCACGGCGGCCCGGGCGCCGAAGGCGAAGGCTTGCACGGCCCGCGCGGTGTACTCGCCGACGCCCGGCAGCGCCAACAGCTCGGTCAGGCCCGCCGGCACCTGGCCGCCGTGTCGCTCCACGATCGCCGACGCGCAGCCGTGCAACCGCAATGCCCGGCGCGGGTAACCGAGCTTGCCCCACATCCGCACCGCCGCGCCTGGAGAATCCGCGGCCAGCTCGGCCGGGCCCGGCCAGCGGGCGAGCCAGTCGCGGTAGACCGGCAGCACCCTGGCGACCGGGGTCTGCTGCAGCATCACCTCGCTGACCAGCACCGACCAGGCCGGCGTGCCGGGACGGCGCCATGGCAGGTCACGGGCGCATTCGGTGAACCAGGCTGTGACCTGGCCGGCGATCTCTGAGGTGTCACCGGGCAGGGCGCTCTGATCGTGGCAGCCGCGCCCGAGCGCCGGAGGCTGCTCCCGCCTCGTCGGGGTCACGTGCTGGCTCAGGTGTAGCGCTCGATGATCGAGGCGTCGGCCAGTCGTGAGAGTGCCTCGCGGATGGAGCGCGCCCGCGCGTCGCCGACGCCCTCGACGTCCTGCAACTCGTCCACGGTCGCCGCGAGCACCTTCTGCAGGCTCCCGAAATGCTCCACGATCCGGGTGAGCACCAGATTCGGCAGCCGCGGCACCCGGGACAGCAGCCGGTAGCCGCGAGGGCTCACCGTCGCCTCCAGGGTCTCTGGGCCGCCCGGGTAGCCCAGCGCCTTGGCGACGTTGGACAGGTCGAGCAGCTCTGCGGCCGAGAGCTGCGCCAGATCCTCCAGCGCCTGTTCCAGCGTCCGGTTCTTGCGTCCGGAGGGCAGGTAATCCTGGGCGATCAGCTCGCGGTCGGTGTGCACGCCGGCCATCAACTCTTCCAGCTGCAGCGACAGCAGCCGGCCGTCGGTGCCCAGCTCGGCGCCGTAGCCGGAGATCTCGTCGGCGATCCGGCTCACCATCTCAAGCCGCTGTGACACCGCGGTGGCGTCGCGGACGGTGACCAGGTCTTCGATCTCCAGCGCGGCCAGGGTCTGAGACACCTCGTCCAGCCGGGACTTGTACCGCTCCAGCGTCTGAACCGCCTGGTTGGCCCGTGACAGCAACGAGGTGGAGTTCTCCAGCACGTGCCGGCGAGCGCCGAGGTAGAGGCTGATGATCTTCATCGACTGCGACACCGAGATCACCGGAAAGCCGGTCTGCTGGGCGACCCGTTGAGCGGTGCGGTGCCGGGTGCCCGACTCCTCGGTCGGAATGGCCGGGTCGGGCATCAGGTGGGTGGCCGCCCGCAGGATTCGCGAGCCGTCGGTGCTGAGCACGACCGCGCCGTCCATCTTCGCCAGTTCGCGCAGCCGGGTGGCCGCGAACTCGATGTCCAGCGGAAACCCGCCGGTGCACAGCGACTCGACGACCTTGTCATGGCCCAGCACGATCAGCGCGCCGGTGTTGCCTCGCAAGATCCGCTCGAGCCCGTCACGGATGTCGGTGCCAGGGGCGAGCGAGGCGAGAACCGATCGCAGCACCTCGTCGCGATCACTGATGGCCACGTACGCACTCCTGCATGTTCACATGATGATCTTGAACTTGAGAACAGTCTAGGAGCTTGACGACCGGCTTCGGCCCTCGGCGGCCCGGCCTGCCAGTCACAACTGGGCCACGAAGTCCCAGGCCTTGGCCACGGTGGGCACCTCGATGACCTTCATGCCATTGAGCTGGGACCAGTCCGAGCCGTGCGGCACCAGCGCCCGGCGAAAGCCGAGCCTGCTTGCCTCACTCAGCCGGCGCTGCACGCTGCTGACCCGGCGGATGTCGCCGGACAGGGACACCTCGCCGATCGCGCATAGCGTGCTCGGCAGGGCGATGTCGCTGGCGGCCGAGGCGATGGCGAGCAGGATGGCCAGATCGACCGACGGCTCGGTGATCTTGATACCGCCGACGCTGGCCGCGTAGACGTCGCGCTCGCTGAGTTGCACACCGGCATGCCGGCCGAGCACCGCCAGCAGCATGTTCACCCGGGAGGCGTCGAGGTCGGTCACCGAGCGGCGTGCCGACCCGCCGTTGCCGTAGGCGGCTGCCACCAGCGACTGCACCTCTGACAGCAGCGGCCGCCGGCCGGTCACCGTCACCGTGACGCAGGTGCCGGGAACGGCGATGTCACGGCTGCTGACGAACAGCCCGGATGGGTCGGTCAGCTCGTCGATGCCTTCTTCGTGCATCTCGAAACAGCCGACCTCGTCGGTGGCGCCGTACCGGTTCTTGATCGCGCGCAGCATGCGCAACGAGCTGTGCCGGTCGCCTTCGAAATACAGCACCACGTCGACCAGGTGCTCCAGCGCCCGCGGACCGGCGATGGAGCCGTCCTTGGTGACATGGCCTACCAGGACCGTGGCGATTCCCCGTTCCTTGGCCACCGAGCTGATGGCGGCGGTGACGGCGCGGATCTGCGGGACCCCGCCCATCACCCCGTCCACCGTCGAGGACGCGATGGTCTGCACTGAGTCCAGGATCAGCAGCCCCGGCTTCACCTCGTCCAGGTGGGCCAGCACGGCGCCTAGGTCGTTCTCGGCAGCCAGGAACAGCTGGGAATGCATGGTGTGAGTTCGCTCGGCGCGGGCCCGGACCTGCGACGTCGACTCCTCGCCGGTCACGATCAACGCGGGCGAACCGGAGACGGCGGCGTACTTCTGGCCGACTTCGAGCAACAGGGTTGACTTGCCGACGCCCGGCTCGCCCGCCAGCAGCAGCACCGCGCCCGGCACCAGGCCGCCGCCGAGCACCCGGTCCAGCTCGCCGATACCGGTCGGCAGCGCCCGGGCCACGGCGGAGTCCTGCCGGCTGATCGGCTGGGCCGCGTTGCGCGGGGTGACCAGCGCCGGCAGGGTCAGCGAGGCCGCCCGGCCGCCGTCTTCGGTCATGGTGCCCCAGGCCTGGCACTCGGGGCAGCGCCCGACCCACCTGATCGAGACCGTGCCGCACTCGGCGCACACGTAACTCGTGGCGGCGCGTTTGGGCTGCTTGGCGGCGCTGCTGCCCGGCGGGTTGCTCACCCGGCGGACGTTACCGGGAGGTGGTGACACAAAGCCCGCGCCGAGCGGGTGGCCAGCGCGGAGTCAGTCGCCGGGGCTCGACTCGCCTGCGGACGGGCTGGCCTCGCCTGCGGACGGGCTGGCTTCGCCTGCGGACTGGCTGGCCTCGTTGCCCTCTGCCTGGCTGGACTCGCCCTCGCCGGCCGGGTGGAGCGCCTCGCTCACGACCGGCGCGCTGGGCACCTCGCGCGACAGTTGAACGGCCAGCATGACGGTCACGCTGGCGCCGCTCTGGAAGGTCAGGGTCACCGGCACCAGTTGCGCCGGGAACAGCTGGACGTTGACATTGTCGAGTGTCACGGTGGGCCCGCCGTCACTGATCCCGATCTGCACCGCCTGGCGGCCCGGCAGGTCGATCGGGGTGTTCTGAGCGGAGGAGCTCGCCGACCCGGTGGGCGACGCCGAGCCGGTGGCTGACGCGGAGCCGGTGGCTGACGCCGAGCCGGTGGCCGACGCTGAGCCGGTGGCCGACGCTGAGCCGGTGGCCGACGCGGAGCCGGTGGCCGACGCGGAGCCGGTGGCTGACGCGGAGCCGGACGGTGACGAGCTGGCGGAGGCGGTGGGGCCTGCTGAGGAGCTGGCAGCCGAGGCCGAGCCGCCGGCTGCGGAGCCGCTGGATCCGGAGGCTGACGAAGAGGCCCCGGACCCCCCTGCGAACCGCGTCCCGGAGGCGATCGTCGAGGTCACCGACACCAGCTTGTCCGCCTTCGCGCCCCGGTTCACCAGCACCATGCGCAACGGGACAGAGGAGCCCTTGGAGTAGCTGGCGCCCGATTCGGGGGCGGCGACGCCGGCGGCCCGGATGGCGATGTTCCCGGCCTCGGCCTGCACGCCGTCGATCGAGGGCGTCTGCTGGACGGTCTGAGCCTGGATGCCGGCCGAGCAGCCGGTCACCAGCAGCAGTCCCGCCGCCCCGGACCCGACTGCCGCCCCGAGCCGGCGGAGCAGGCCAGCACGATCAGCGGTCTCGTTTCCCACGGGGCGACTCCTCTTCCTGCCTCAACTCGCGGTGTCTTGCCTTCCCTGCCGGTCGACTGTTGAGCCGGGTTGGGACATCGCGCTTCAGCCTAGCGAGCGCGCGTGACCGGTTCACCGACAGGTGGCCCGGGCCACCGCCTACTTGCGCCGGCCGCGGCGGCAGAGGGGCGGGCACAGTAGTCGGCGGAGCTGGGAAGGACCTGGGCGTGTCGCCCCCACGTGTTACCCTGGAGTCCACCGGAAGGGGTTGCCTCTATGACTTTTGAGGTCGGCGAGACCGTAGTTTATCCGCACCATGGTGCTGCCAAAATCGAGGCAATCGAGACCCGCATCATCAAGGGCGTTGAGCGAATCTACTTGGTGCTCAAGGTTCAGCAGGGTGACCTGACCGTTCGGGTGCCCGCTGACAACGCTGAAATCGTGGGTGTTCGAGACGTAGTCGGCCAAGAAGGCCTGGACCGGGTGTTCGAGGTCCTTCGCGCCCCGCACACCGAAGAGCCCACCAACTGGTCGCGCCGTTACAAGGCCAACGGCGAGAAGCTGGCCTCCGGTGACGTGAACAAGGTGGCCGAGGTCGTTCGCGACCTGTGGCGCCGCGAGAAGGACCGCGGCCTGTCCGCGGGCGAGAAGCGAATGCTGGCCAAGGCACGCCAGATCCTGGTGAGCGAACTCGCGCTGGCCGAGGGCACCAACGAGGACAAGGCCGAACTCGTGCTCGATGAGGTCCTGGCTGAGGCCGTCGCCTGAGCCAGTCTCTGGCCGACTCACGGTCCTCCGCGGCTGAGCCGACCGGCACGGTTGCCGCGGTGATCGTGGCTGCCGGTTCCGGGGAACGCCTCGGAGCGGGCATGCCCAAGGCTCTGGTCCCCCTGTGCGGGCGCCCGCTGCTCAACTGGGCACTCGACGCCTTCAGCAGTCACCCCGACATCGACTCGGTGGTGGTGGTGGCGCCGGCCGAGGCGATGACCGCCGTCCAGGCCCACGTGGGCGAGTCAGCTCGCGTGGTGGCCGGCGGTTCCAGCCGACAGCGCTCGGTGCGCCTGGGTCTGGCCGCTCTGGGTCCCGACGTCGAGCTGGTGCTGGTGCACGACGCCGCTCGTCCCCTGGTGGACCCTTCGGTGGTCTCAGCCGTGGTGACAGCCCTGCGCCACGGCGCGCAAGCGGTGATCCCGGTGCTGGCGGTGGCTGACACCGTCAAGCAGGTGGACTCCGCCGGACAGGTTGTGGCCACCCTGGATCGAACCGGGCTGCGGGCGGTCCAGACGCCTCAGGGTTTCTCCTTGGCGGCCCTGCTCGCCGCCCACCGGGCCGCCGAGCAGCGCTCGCTGACCGAGGTGACCGACGACGCGGGCCTGCTCGAAGCGCTCGGAGTTCCCGTGCGCACGGTCGCCGGCGCCTCGATCAGCTTCAAGATCACCACGCAGCATGACCTGCGACTGGCGCATGCGATAGCGGCCGAGCCGGCTGCCCTGTCTCATTCCGGCCGGCCGGCATGACGCTGCCCCGGGTCGGCGTCGGCGTCGATGTGCATCCGATCGAGGCCGGCCGCGAGTGCTGGCTGGCCGGCCTCTTCTGGCCGAACGTCGCCGGCTGCGCTGGTCACTCAGACGGTGACGTGGTCTGCCATGCCGCGTGCGACGCGCTGCTGTCAGCGGCCGGGCTCGGCGACCTGGGAGCGGTGTTCGGCACCTCGCAGCCGGAGTGGGCAGGCGCTTCGGGTATCGAGCTGCTGGCCGAGGTGGTTCGCCGGCTGCACTCGGCGAGCTGGCGGATCGGCAACGTCGCGGTGCAGTTAATCGGTGACCGGCCGAAACTGGGACCGCGCCGCCTGGATGCCGAGGCGCTGCTCAGCGACGTCGTCGGCGCGCCGGTGACGCTGTCAGCCACCACCACCGACGGTCTCGGGCTGACCGGCCGTGGTGAGGGGCTGGCCGCCATGGCCACCGCTCTGATCACCCGCTGAAGGCGCACGAGCCGCCCGTTCCACGCGCCGGCCGTCATGCTGCCGCGTCGCCCTGACGACCTCTCAGCATGACGTTTGACGTTCCGGGCAACGCTCAGCCGGCGTGACGGGCCTGCCTACCGCTCAGCTCAGTGCCTGCGCCAAGTCCGCCCACAGGTCCTCGACGTGCTCCAGCCCGACCGACAGCCGGATCAACTCGGCCGGGGTGTGCTGCTGGGCCTCACCGGGGTAGCTGCCTCGCCGTTCCAGCAGGGACTCCACCCCGCCGAGGCTGGTGGCGTGGCTGATCAGCCGCACCCGTTCACAGATTCGCTGGGCCCGCTGCAACGAGTCGGGCTCGAAGGACAGCAGCCCGCCGTGGTTGTCCAGCAGCGCGGCGATCCGGGCGGCGTGCGGGTGCTCCGGCCGCCCCAGGTAGTGGACCTTGCGCACCGCTGGGTGACTCTGGAGCCGCCCGGCCAGCTCAGCGGCGTTGGCGCAGGCTCGTTCCAGCCGAACCGAGAGGGTGCGCAGGCCGCGTAGGGCGAGAAAGGACTCCAGCGCGCCGGGCAGCGCGCCGGTCAGGTTCCGGCGGGCCTTGATCTCGTCGTCGATGGCCTGGTCGGCGGTGACGAGCACGCCCATCACCAGGTCGCTGTGCCCGGCGATCCATTTGGTCGCCGAGTGCATCACCACGTCGGCGCCGTGCTCCAGCGGCCGGATCCCGAGCGGGGTCGCCAGGGTGGCGTCGACGACGGTGCGCACGCCGTGCTGCCGCGCGGCGGCGGTCAGCGCCGGCAGGTCGGGCACCCACAGCATCGGGTTGGTCGGCAACTCCAGCCAGAGCAACGTCGCCTGCGCCAGCGCGTCGATCGCGGCGGCGGTGTCGGTGACGTCGACCGGGCGCAGCGACAACCGGCCGAGCTCGACCTGCTTGTCGAGCAGGGTCCGGTTGAAGTTGTAGAAGCTGGTGGGCAGCACGACCACCGAACCGGCCGGCAGCCCCTCGATCAGCGCGGCGCAGGCGGCCATTCCGGAGGAGAAAGCGGTGGCCTGGCCGCCCTCGACCGCTCCCAGGGCCGCCTCGAACGCCGCGACGGTGTCGTTGCCGTCGCGGCCGTACACCCGCTGGCCCCCGGCGTGAAAAGTCGAGGTCAGCACGATCGGCTGGTTGACCGGACCGGCCGGGGTGCGGTCCGGCCGGCCGGCGGCGATCAGCATCGATTCACGGTGCAGCGGCTCTGGGTGCATGTGCTGAATCTAGCCGCCGGCTCACCTAGACTTCGGCTATGACCGCATTGCCAGACCTGGCCAAGAAGCTGCTCGATGACGCCAACGTCGTGGTGGTGGCGACGAGCAACACCGACGGCTCACCGCAGACGTCGGTGATGTGGGCGACCTACGAGGGCGACGAGCTGTTGCTGTCCACGATCCAGGGCCGCAAGAAGGAGACCAACTGGCTCAAGGACCCGCGGGTGAGCGTGATGGTGCTGGACCGGACGGACCTCTACCACTACGTCGAGGTCCGCGGCATGGTCAGCATGAGCACCGAGGGTGGGCCGGAGTTGATCGAGCGGCTGTCACAGGCCTACACCGGCAAGAGCTGGACCGACGACGAGGGCACCGACCGCGTCCGGGTGGTCGTGCGGGTGCGGCCCAGCCACGTGGTGCTCTACGACTGAGCGCCGCCCGGCGAACTGCTGGTAATCAGCGCGGCCAGTTGTCCGTAAGATTGCCCGGTGACGCTCAGGCTGTATGACACCGCCACCCGAACCGTGCGGGACTTCGTCCCGCTCGTCGCCGGGCACGCGTCGATCTACTACTGCGGCGCCACGGTTCAAGGCGCCCCGCACATCGGCCACCTGCGATCCGGTCTGAACTTCGACATCCTGCGACGGTGGCTCAGCCACCGCGGTTATGACGTCACCATGGTCCGCAACATCACCGACATCGACGACAAGATCATCGCCAAAGCCGCCGAGGGCAACCGGCCGTGGTGGGCCCACGCCGCGATCTACGAGCAGGCCTTCCGAGACGGCTACCGGACACTGGGCTGCCTGCCGCCGACGGTGGAGCCGCGGGCCACTGGCCACGTGCCCGAGATGATCACCCTGATGCAGCGGCTGATCGAGGCCGGGCACGCCTACGCGGTAGCCGGTGACGTGTACTTCGACGTCCGCTCCTTTCCCCGCTACGGCGAGCTGTCCGGCCAGCGCATCGATGAGATGTTGCCGGCCGGTGACTCGGTCGGTGACAGCCGCAAGCGCGACCCGCGCGATTTCGCGCTGTGGAAGGCCGCCAAGCCCGGTGAGCCGAGTTGGCCCACCCCCTGGGGAGACGGACGGCCGGGCTGGCACCTGGAATGCTCGGCGATGGCGGGCAAGTACCTCGGCCCGGAGTTCGACATCCACGGCGGCGGTCTGGACCTGATCTTTCCCCATCACGAGAACGAGCTGGCGCAGTCGGTGGCCGCCGGTGGGCGTTTCGCGCGGTACTGGTTGCACAACGGCTGGGTGACCATGGCCGGCGAGAAGATGTCGAAGTCACTGGGCAACACCGTCGGGATCAGCGCGATGGCCGAGCAGTGGCGTCCGGTCGAGCTGCGGTACTACCTCGGCGCGGCCCACTACCGCTCGGCGATCGAGTACTCGCCCGAGGCGCTCAAGGAGGCCTCGGTCGCCTACGCCAAGATCGAGAATTTCGTGCGCCGCGCGGTGGAACTGGTGGGCCAACCGGACGAGCCCGTCGAGCTGCCGGAGTCGTTCGTCGGGGCGATGGACGATGACCTCGGTGTGCCGCAAGCGCTGGCCATCATCCACAACACCCGGCGACACGGCAGCATCGGCCTCAACCGGGGCGACAAGGACGTGGTGCGCACCACCCTGGCTCTGGTGCTGGCAATGACCAGCGTGCTCAACCTTAATCCGTTGGACTGGCAAAGGACCGCCGCCGCCGGCAGCGAGGCGGCGCTGACGTCCACGGTGGACCGGTTGGTCAGGTTGGCTCTGCAGCAGCGCCAGGACGCTCGGTCCCGTAAGGACTACGCCGCCAGCGACGCGATCCGCGACGCGCTCGCCGAAGCCGGCGTGCTGGTCGAAGACACCCCCGAGGGCCCCCGCTGGACGGTGGCTCCCACGACGCACTCCCCTGAAGCACACAGAGATCGGTAGAGCAGGCAATGGCAGGTAACTCCGCCCGCAAGGGCGCCGTGCGCAAGGGCAAGAAGGGGGCCGCCGTAGGTTCGGGCGGCAACAGGGCCCGGGGCTTGGCGGGCAAGGGCCCGACCCCCAAGGCCACCGAACGCAAGGGGCATCCGGCGGCGCGGCGGGCCGCGGCCGTGGAGCGCCGCTCCGAGGGCGCGCCTCGCCGCCGTGGCACCGCGGGCAAGAACTCCGACGCCCCTGAACTGCTGGTCGGGCGCAACCCGGTCGCCGAGGCGCTGCGGGCGGCGATTCCGGCCAACGTGCTCTACGTCGCGATCGGCATCGAGGCCGACGAGCGGGTGACCGAGGCGATCCACCTCGCCGCCGACCGCGGCCTGCCCATCCTCGAAGTCAGCAAGTCCGAGATCGACCGGCGGACCGGCGGCATCCTGCACCAGGGCATCGCCCTGCAGGTGCCGGCATTCGCCTATGACGAGCTGCCCGACCTGCTCGACCTGGTCGCCTCGGCGACCACCACGCCGCTGCTCGTGGCTCTGGACGGGGTCACCGATCCGCGCAACCTGGGAGCGGTCATCCGGTCCGCGGTCGCCTTCGGCGCGCAGGGCGTGATCGTGCCGACCCGGCGCTCGGCCGGAGTCACCGCGACCGCCTGGCGCACGTCGGCCGGCACCGCGGCGCGGATCCCGGTGGCTCAGGTGACCAACCTGGTGCGGGCGTTGCGGGACTGCCAGAAGGCCGGCCTGCAGGTTGTCGGCTTGGACGCCGACGGCGACACCACCCTCGATGAGCTGCCGAACGCGGGCGAGCCGCTGGTGATCGTGGTCGGCTCGGAGGGCCGTGGCCTGTCCCGGTTGGTCGGTGAGACCTGCGACGTGACGGTGTCGATCCCGATGACGGGTCAGGCCGAGTCGTTGAACGCCTCGGTGGCAGCAGCGGTCACGATGGCCGAGGTGGCACGCCGGCGCAGGCAGGGCCGCTGACCTCTGACGCCGGCCGCCGACCAGGCGCCACTGGCGTCGGCGGTCGCATTGTCGCCGGCCTCGGTTCGCCGCTAGCGTAAGGGCTGGGCGAGCAGGTGGCCCCACCTGGCGGCCGGGCTGTCCGGAGCTGCCTACTTGATAAGGAGTAGCACTATGACGGAGACCGAAGGAACCGCTGACGGCGGTGCTGACGGCGTGGCCGGTGTGCATGACGGTGGCGCCGACGGCGGCGCGGACGGTGGCGCGGGTGACGGTGGCGCGGACGGTGGCGCTGGCGGCGCGGGTGACGGCGGAGCCGATGGCGGCGCGGACGGTGGCGCGGGTGACGGCGGCGCGGACGGTGGCGCGGATGGTGGCGCTGGCGGCGCGGGTGACGGCGGAGCCGATGGCGGCGCGGGTGACGGCGGTGCCGACGGCGGCGCGGACGGCAGCGCCTGAGTACTGAGCAGCCTCTGGGCGGCGCCGGCTCGGTCGGCGCCGCCTTGCCCACTGCGGTTTCGCCGAGTGCCCTGGCGCGTTGCATCGCCATTCCGGTGGAGCGGTTCGCCGCAGAGCACTGGTCGAGGCAGCCGCTGCTCACCCCGGCCACCGAGAGCGGCGCGGACTACACCGATCTGATCGACACCGCGGCGATTGACCAGCTGCTGTCCCAGCGTGGGCTGCGCACCCCCTTCATCCGACTCGCCAAGCAGGGCAAGGTGATTCCAGCCCGGGACTTCACCAGGGCGGGGGGCCTCGGCGCCGGCGTGAGCGATCAGGTGGCCGACGACAAGGTGCTAGGACTGATCGCCGACGGCGCCACCCTGGTGTTGCAGGCGCTGCACCGCAACTGGCCGCCGCTGGTGCGCTTCGGCAGCAGGTTGAGCGCCGAGCTGGGGCATCCGGTTCAGATCAACTGTTACCTGACCCCGCCGCAGAACCAGGGCTTCGCCCCGCACTACGACACTCACGACGTGTTCGTGCTTCAGGTCGCCGGCCGCAAGCGCTGGGTGGCGCACCGGCCGGTGCTCACCGACCCGCTGCCCGGTCAGGACTGGGAGCAGCACCGGGAAGCGGTCGCCGCCCGCTCGGCCGAAGCGCCGCTGCTCGACCTCATGCTGCAGCCCGGCGATGCGCTGTACCTGCCCCGCGGGTTCATCCACTCGGCGGTGGCGCAGGGCCAGACCTCGATCCATCTGACCGTCGGCGTGCATCCGGTGACGCGGCACCACCTGCTCAAGCACCTGCTCGCCGAGGCGGCCGGCGAGTCGAGCCTGCGCGCCTCGCTGCCGCTGGGCGGCGACCTGGCCGACGAGGCGCGGCTGGCTGACCAGCTGCGCCAGACGGTGCAGGCGTTCGTCGCATTCGCCGAGGCCGGCCGGTTGCCGCAGGTGGCCGGCCGGCTCGCCGACGAGCTGGCCGACACCACCCGACCGGAGCCGATCGAGCCGATGGCACAGCTCGCCGCGCTGGCCGCCCTGACGCCGTCGGCTTGCTTCCGGCTGCGGCCAGGCCTGCGGCCCCGGCTGGCGCGGATGCCGGATGCGCTGTCGCTCAAGGCCGTCGACACCAGCCTCAGCCTGCCGCTGTCGGCCGAATCCGCGCTCAAGCTGGCGCTCTCCGGCGAGCCGGTGAGCGCGGCCACGCTGCCCGGCCTGGACTCCGAGGCCGCCCTGTCACTGGTCCGCAGGCTGCTCACCGCAGCGATCCTGGTGCCCGAGCGCGGTGCTTGACCGGCCGAACCGGTGCGTGCTGGCAGCGGCCGCCCGGAGTGATGAGATGCTCGGCACCGCCTTTCCCGCCAACCGGATCCTGCTCGTCGAGCAGCCCGGCGGGTGGGGGGTAGAAGGCCTGGCCGGCTCCCGGTTCGACTCGCGGGTCGCGCGGTCGCTGATCGGCACGCTGGGCGAGCAGGGGGTCCGGGTGCTGGCTATCCGCCGCCCCGGCCGCTATCAAGCTTCGGCCGAGCGCACCTGGGGGTTCGCCGACTGCCGGCCGGGCCGGCAGGGCGCCGTCTGGGGGACCTACCGGGCAGCCGAGGAACTGCTCGGGCTCGACCCGGTGGCGCTGGCCGAGCAGGCCAAGGACACCCGGCCGGTGTACGCGGTGTGCGCGCACGGCACCCGGGACATGTGCTGCGCCATCGAGGGCCGCCCGATCGCCACCGCGCTCGCCCAGCGACACCCTGGCCGGGCGTGGGAATGCAGCCACGTCGGAGGCGACCGGTTCGCTGCCAACGTCCTGGTGCTGCCCACCGGGCAGCTCTACGGCCGGATCTCAGACCCGGTCGCCCTGGCGTCGGCGACCGAGGCCGGACAGGTGCTGCCTGATCGGCTGCGTGGCCAGATCGGGCTGCCGCCCGCCGCGCAGGCCGCAGTGGTGCATGCCCAGCGAGAGCTCGGTTTGGCGGCGGTGGGCGTGGTGCGGCTGCTGCAGGTGCAGGGCTCGCCGCCTGACGTGCAACTGGTGCGGCTGGCGGTGCCGGGCGGCTCGTGCACGGTCGCGGTGCAGCGGGTGACCGGTGCGCCAGCGATTCTCACCTGCAGGGACACCAAGACCAAGGTGCCGATCAGCTACCGCCCGCTGTGGCTGCGGGCCGACTGACCCAGTCGTGACTGTGAGAAGACCGAAGAAGAAGGGGACGCCGGCGGCGAGCCGACGTCCCCCTCTGCTGTCCTTCTAGCGGCGGGCCTTACGCGCCGAGGCGCTCACCGGTCTCGGGGTTGAACGCGTGGGTCTCCTCGGTGCGGACATCGAGGGTGATCTCGTTGCCGATCTTCGGAGGCACCCGGCCGTCGAAGCGGACGGTGAACGGCTTGGCCCCGCCGTCGTCGCCCACGTCGTGAGTCTTGGTGCCCGGCAGCTCGCCGTAGACGAAAGCGTCGGCGCCCAGCTCCTCGACCAGCGTCGCCTTGAGCTTGAGGCCCTGGCCCGACTCGGAGACGTGGAAGGACTCCGGACGGATGCCGAGGATGACTTCCTTGAGCCCCGCGGCGCGCGCGGCGGCCGCGGCGTCCGGCTTGATGGGGATGGTGAGGCCGCCCAGCTCGGCGCCGTTGTCGCCGAACGGCACCTTGACCAGGTTCATCGCCGGTGACCCGATGAAGCCGGCCACGAACGCGTTTCCGGGGCTGTCATAGAGATTGCGCGGGGTGTCGACCTGCTGCAGGATGCCGTCCTTGAGCAGCGCCACCCGGTCGCCCATCGTCATGGCCTCGACCTGGTCGTGGGTGACGTAGATCGTGGTGGTGCCGAGCCGGGCCTGCAGCGCCGCGATGTTGGCGCGGGTCTCCACCCGGAGCTTGGCGTCGAGGTTGGACAGTGGCTCGTCCATCAGGAACACGCTGGGCTCGCGGACGATCGCACGGCCCATCGCGACCCGCTGACGCTGACCACCGGACAGCGCCTTGGGCTTGCGGTCAAGGTAGGGCTCCAGGTCGAGCAGCTTCGCCGCGGCCAGCACCTTCGAGGCCCGCTCGTCCTTGGAGACGCCCTTGAGCTTCAAGGCGAAACCCATGTTCTCGGCGACGGACATGTGCGGGTACAGGGCGTAGTTCTGGAACACCATCGCGATGTCGCGGTCCTTCGGCGGCTTCTGCGAGACGTCGACGCCGCCGATCCGGATCTCACCCTGGTCGACGTCCTCAAGGCCGGCGAGCATCCGCAGGGCGGTCGACTTGCCTGATCCGGACGGGCCCACCAGGACGACGAACTCGCCGTCGGCGACATCGAGGTTGAGCCGGTTGACTGCGGGGACCGGGTTTCCGGGGTAGAGACGTGAGGCCTCGACGTACTGAACTTCGGCCATGCCAGTTTCCTCTCGGTGTTGTGTGACCGCACCGGGTACGGGCTCTCGCGGCTGCGCGAGCCTCACGGCATTCCGGTCGGCGCCGGGGATCCGCCTCCACCGATCGAAGGCGGCGACCCCGACCGGCATAGCGGTCTGGACATCTCATTAGCGCAGTTGCCGAGCAGGCAGTCAAGGACGCCAGCGCTGCGAGTCGCAAACGCTTCCGGAAACCACCCTCGAACTTGCGTTAATTCCAAGTGATTCTTACGAGTTGACTATGAATCGGTTATATGTCCTTATTGGCGATGCGATCCCCGTCGCTCCCCCTCGAGAAGGAGACACTATGTTCGGAGTACAGCCACGTGCCGCCCGGGCGCGCACCAAGCTCGGCGCCGTTCTGGCCGCCGTGACCGTCGGCGCAGGAATGGTGGCAGCCCTCACCCTCGGCGCCTCGCAGGCGAGCGCGGCGACCTACGTCAACGGCATGGACGTCTCCGGTCACCAGGGCAACGTCGCCTGGTCGACCGCGTGGGCCAACGGCGCTCGGTTCGCCTACGTCAAGGCGACCGAGGGCACCAGCTACAAGAACCCCTACTTCGCCCAGCAGTACAACGGCTCTTACAACGTGGGCATGATCCGCGGCGCTTACCACTTCGCGCTGCCGAACAACTCCGGCGGCGCCACGCAGGCCGACTACTTCGTCAACAACGGCGGTGGCTGGTCCGGCGACGGCAGGACCCTGCCGCCTGCGCTGGACATCGAGTACAACCCCTACGGCGCCACCTGCTTCGGACTGTCGCGGGCCTCGATGATCAGCTGGATCAAGGCCTTCTCCGACCGGGTGCACTACCGCACCAACAAGTACCCGATGATCTACACGACCCTGGACTGGTGGACGACCTGCACCGGCAACACCAGCGCCTTCGCGGCCACCAACCCGTTCTGGATCGCCAGGTACAGCTCGACCCCGCCCACCCCGCCGGCAGGCAGCGCCACCTGGACCATGTGGCAGTACTCGGACTCCGGCATCTACCCGGGCGACCAGAACTACTTCAACGGCGCGTACACGCAGTTGCAGGCGCTGGCCACCAACCCGCACTGACCCGGCCAGCTCCTGACTGGTCGAAAGCTTGAACCAGTAGGCCGGCACTGAGCCGGTCAGCACGTCAGACCACTGTGAGACCCGCGGGCGGTCACCGGATTCCGGTGACCGCCCGTGCGGCGTTGTGCGCCTGTGCCGTGATCAGCCGACGTGGGTAGGCGCCCAGAACCGCAGCTTGCCGTCCCGCTCGTCTTCGAGCACGCCGCCGTTGGCCTCGATCACCTTGCGCGAGCCGACGTTGTCGACGTCGCAGGTGATCAACGCCTGCTCGATGCCCATGCCGGCCGCGATCGGCAGGGCGGCCCGCAACATCGCGGTGCCATGACCGCGCCGACGTGCCGCGGGCGCGATGTCGTAACCGATGTGCCCGGCGGATTCGAGCACTCGCGGTGTCAGCTCGTGCCGGATCCGAATGCTGCCCAGAAACCGCGTTCCCTCGGCCCACCAGTAGGTGCTGGTGTGCACCCAGTCCGGCGGCGGGGGCGCTGAGGTGTCGCCCTCCCTGCGCAACTCGGCCAGAAACCGCTCGAATCCCTGCGGGGTGTGCCACTGCGCGGCAAAGCGGGTCAGGTGGCGGCCGAGCGCGCTGTCATCCTGCGGGCTGCCCCGGCCCTCGGCGGCGAAGTCGGCCATCGCGGATAGGAAGGACGGCGCCAGCGCGGCGCTGGGCGGCAGCAGGTCAGGCATGGCCTGATCGTGGCGGGAATCGGCGCCTCAGGCGAGTGAATTACCTGTCGGGCGCCGCGCGCAGGCGCTCCACCTGTGCTGTCACGGCGGCCATGATCTCGTCGGTGACCGCCCGCAGCACCTCAGCGGTCGGCTCGACGTCGCGGTACTTGCCCAGCTCGACCGGCTCACCGACGATGGCCTCGTGCCGGCGCCGTGGAAATGGCCGGAACCGTCCGCCCCGTCCGAGCGTCCGGTGCGCTCCCCACTGGCCGATCGGAATGACCGGGACGTCTGGGCAGGCCAGGGCCAGCCGGGCCACGCCGGTCTTGGCCTGCATCGGCCAGTAGTCGGGGTCGGCGGTGATGGTGCCCTCGGGATAGATGACCACGCACTCGCCGTCGCGCAGCGCCTGCTCGGCGGGTCGCAGCGAGTCGGCGGCCTGGCTACCGGAGCGGTAGACCGGTATCTGACCGCCGCCGGTCATGATCGGTCCCAGGATCGGCCAGCCGAACACGCTCGACTTGATCAGAAAGCGGGGGATCCGCCCGGACTGCCAGATCATCCACGCCATGGTCGCGGTGTCGGCCTGGGAGATGTGGTTGACCGCCACCAGGACGCCGCCGTGCGCCGGCATCCGGTCCAGGTGGTGCCAGCGGATCTTGAACAGCAGCGTGGTCAGTGGGCCGATGATCACGGCGCACAGCCTGATCCAGAAACCGGCCTTGGGTCGGTGCGCTCGGCTCATTCGCTGCTCCCTGGGGGTTGTCGAGGACATTCGTACCCGAACCGGTCCAGGCGCTCACCGCCCGGGGTGGGGCGGGTGAGCGCGCTCAGGTCCCGGCCGCACCGGCCGGAGGCAACGCTGCCGGACTAGGATGGTCGAGGCTCGCGGGCGGTGCGTCCGCGCCGGCCGGCGTGGCGCAATTGGTAGCGCACCCGACTTGTAATCGGGCGGTTAGGAGTTCAAGTCTCCTCGTCGGCTCCACTGCCAGCCCCTGCGGTCTTCATGACTTGAAGATCCCTGATGCCGGGCGGTTGGTGCTTGGACATGAACAAGGGCACGATCTTGTCAACACCCTTGGCGACCGCGAAGACCTGCTCGACCGGGCTACTGTCGTCCATGAGGCGGGGATCGCGCGGGTGACGGCTCTACGAGGCAACTCGCCGTCGCAGAACGCTTCGCCGAGACGCTGGCCGGGCATCTCGACAGCGAGGGCACGAATCGATCACTGCCCCCATGCGCCCCCGTCACGGTAACCAGTGCACGCGGCAGCCAGCACGGTTGTGAACTTTTGTCGGACCTTCCACCTACGTTCGTGGCGTCCCGGAGGGACGTGGGCGCTGCCGGTAGCGTCCAGGAGTCCGAGATCATCGAGGGGGTGGAGACGTGGCGAGCAAGAGTGCTATCGAGTGGACCGAAGTTACCTGGAACCCCACGACCGGCTGTGACCGAGTATCGGTGGGTTGCGACAACTGCTACGCGCTGACGCTGGCCAAGCGGCTGAAGGCCATGGGTGCCGAGAAGTACCAGAACGACGGAGATCCACGCAGCAGTGGTCCGGGGTTCGACGTGACCGTGCACCCGCAGGCTCTCTCGGCGCCTTTCTCTTGGGGTCAGCCGCGCGTGGTCTTCGTGAACTCGATGAGCGACCTGTTCCACGCCCGCGTTCCGCTCGACTTCGTTCGCCAGGTCTTCGAGGTCATGGCCGCGACGCCACAGCACACCTACCAAGTGCTCACCAAGCGCGCCGCTCGCCTGCGGAAGGTCGCTGACCAGTTGGATTGGCCGGACAACGTATGGATGGGCGTCAGTGTGGAGAACAGCGACGTGCTCAACCGGATCGATGACCTGCGCGGCGTTCCTGCGGCCGTTCGCTTTCTGTCCTGCGAGCCGCTTCTTGGGCCACTCGATGACATCAATCTGGCGGGGATTCATTGGGTTATCGCCGGTGGCGAGAGCGGCTCAGGGCACCGGCCGCTGGACCCGGAGTGGGTCATCAACTTGCGGGATGCCTGCCAGTCAGCGCGATTGCCGTTTTTCTTCAAGCAGTGGGGTGGTCGTACACCGAAGGCCGGTGGGCGCACGCTCGAGGGCCTGATCTGGGATGAGATGCCCGCAACGCGACTAACGACGGCCTAGTTCCCCTGTCCGGCGGGACCGACGCTGGTGCTTGGATAGATGACCTCCTGCGAACGGGGGTGCAGGGTGGTGTTCATCGACTTGATTCTGTTGGCCGGGGTGGCGCGGGGGAGGGTTGGGCCACTGGTCCGGAGCCCCTCGTCCGGGCTGAGACGAGCCGCTGGGTTCGGCCGAGGTTCCCATGTGGCCGGAAGATGACCCGGTGAGCGAACTCCGTCCTACCGGGTGGCCGATCGCAGCAGGTGCTCTTGTGACCTTGCAATAGGACGCGGACGCGCTGTGGAACAAGGCGCGGTTGTCCTGAACCACGCCATGGGCGCTTACGAACCGAACCTTCGACGAACGTGCGCTCTAGGCCTTCCTGGCGCTGGAGTTGCCCGGCAAGGCGGCTTTTGTCTCCGCTCGCCGACGCTCGTCGCCGTGCCGCAGATAACGATGGCAATCTGACCTTCCCCTCCTGCAAGGGTCGGAAAGCCGTGGCGCATCGACTCCACGGCATGCTCGCACCGGTGGGTGGGAACTTCCCCGTCACTGGTCCCAATCGCTGGCAGCCAGGACGACTATGGCAACGACTGACCCGTCGGGCTCATCGCCAAGTCTGGAGAGCAGCGACCGGAATCGGGCGGTTGTCCTTCATGCTGCTCGGGCTACTGGTTGCGGTTGCGGCTGAACTAAGTCGGAGGCAAGACGACCAGCTCTCGGGTCTTGCCGCCGACGCCGGTAGCGGCGGTGCCGCCCTGCTGGTGCAGCGCCTTGACCGCTTTCCGGACCACCGACTCCCGGACCTGCCCGTAGAAGCCGCCGAACACGGCCTTGGTGTGGTCGACCACTCGAAACCCGGCAGGGTAGGAGCGCAGGAGTGTCCGCAGGTTGTCGGCGATAACCGGCAGGGCGGCCTCCTCGACCGTCTCTAGGACGGGGCGGACGATGGCCGTGGTGGTGAACAGCGAGCCCTGGTCTTCCTCAGCCTGGGCGTCCACCTCGACCTCCTCAAGGGTGTCCCACCACGCCTGCGTGCTACGCGCGACCGCGTCGCCGAACACCCAAAGGCCGTGCGGTGCGCGGGTGCCGAAGATGAGGTCGTAGACCGGCTTGTGTGTGGGGGCTCGCCGCACCGGAACCGGCACCAGATCCATTCCTGTCGCGGTGGACAGGCGCCGGGAGAAGCCAGCAACGACTGCCTCGACGGCGTTGTCGGTAACTCCACCCGCGAAGTGCTCGCGCCACCAGGGGCCGCCCACGGTGCCGTCCATCCGCCTCAGCGTCGCCTCGTTAGGCTGGCTGGCGGTGACGTGTCCGCCGATCCGGCGAACGGCTTCCAGGCTGAAATTGAGCAGAAACTCAGTGGGCGGCCAGCCCTTCTTGCGCTCACCGTTGAGGAGCCCGCTCATCCGGTCAAACGGCAGTCCCAGCCCGCAGGGGTCCAGGAACAGGAACAAGGGGCATCCGACGGCTGAGGTGACCACTCGGTCGAGGATGTCCTGCACGTCTCCCCGGTGGGCGTGGGCGGTCACGCCCTTGGCGACGTACTCGGAGACAACTCCGTGCAGAACGCGGGCTGATTCTGCATCTTGCTCAACGAAAAAACAGGTCCAGGCGAGGCCAACGCTCTCAAACTGCTTCTGCGCGACCATCATGATCTTCTCGGCAGACGCGGGCGTGCCGTTGGCGTACCGCCCTCGTCCGGCGTAGCCATCGAGGTAGACAACCCGACGCCCAATTGAGCCAGTCATCCCGGCGAACGGGGGCACGTACTTGTCGAGCAGGGTGTGCTTGAAGACGCTGGGTAACGCCTGCTCCGACCAATACTTATCTCTGGCCCCCGTCGCCATGCGTGTCCCCTCACTATTCTGAGCAAAGCGTGCCATAGGACGGCGACAGCACCGATTACCTGCGCGATTCACCTCGGGTCCGCTCGCGCAGCGAGCGGAGCCAGGCGTTCAGGTCTTCGACGGGGCACCTGTCGTCATCGAGCACGAAGGGCAGCCCGTCAGGGTCGAGACTGGTGGGTTGCGGGTCCGGCCCCTGGACGTGGGACCGGTTGTACGCATAGCACGACGGGTCTGCTCCTTGACGGGACGGGGGTGTAACACCCCGCTACACCTCTGCAAACCGTATAGGGCACCCTCGGGTCCCGGCAGATGACACACGTGCGGATTCAACCCCTAACCGACTTGTAATCGGGCGGTTAGGAGTTCAAGTCTCCTTGTCGGCTCACTTCGAGCTCGGCAGGCGCCGTCCCCACTGGGGTGCCGATCCTGACTGCTGGGCGATCCTGGCTGCTGGGCGATCCTGACAGGTCACCGGGAACAGTCGCCACGCTTGCCGCAGCCGGTGACAGACGAACGCGGCGGCGACCTCAGGTCGCCGCCGCGCTCGTGCACTTCCGGCCGAGGCCGGTCACATCTACTTACTGGACGACTCCCAGGGCGTTGACGATGCCCGCGCCGTAGAAGCCGTTGAACTCCGGCGTCCCGACGCAGGTGGCGGTGAACTCCGCCGAGCGTCCCTCTTGGGTGTAGGACTGGACTCCACCAGCGGGGCACGCGTGGTCGGTCGCGGTGGCGGCCAGCAGAGCCGCCACCGAGGCCGGCTCCCAGGTGAACCCGCGAGCGGGGCTGGCGTCCTTGTGCCCGTGGGCGCTGATCGCGAGGGCGGCGACACCGGTGGCGTGCGGCGCTGCCATCGAGGTGCCCTGGAGGTAGCGGTAGAAGCCGCACTTGCCCTCGTCGTCGCACGCCTTCTGCACACCGGCGGCCACGCCGGCCGGGGTGATGTTGCCGGAGGCGTCGACCTGGCCTGAGTTCTGCAGGATGTGGGTCGGCGCCGTGGACAGGATCTGGTTGCCGTTGGCGCGGTAGGTCGGCGTGCCGAAGCCGTCGCGGAACCAGCCACCGGGAGCCGACACCTCGATCTCACCGGAGGTGAGGTCGGTGGTGTAGTTGGAGAAGTCCGACTTCTTGCCCGACGGGCCGAGCGAGGAGACGCCGATGACGTTGGGGCCCTCGACCGGGAAGATGTGGCAGGTGGCGTTGTCGATCGTGCGCTCGTAGGGGTCGGCGCCGTAGTCCGGGCTGGAGACGTCATGGCGCGGCTGGGACAGGTCCTCGTGGTTGTTGCCCAGCGAGCCGACCAGCGTGACGTCGTGGCCGTTGGCGTAGTTGATCGCACGGGTGATCGCCTCGATGGCAACGTCCTGATCGGCCGCCGCGCTGGCACTGTCCTCCGGCGCTCCGCCTGCGCAGTTGTAGAGCCACGGGTCGAGGTAGAACGACATGTTCACCACGTCGAGGCCGGCGTCGCCGGCGTAGGTGAGGGCGCTGGTGACCGGGCCCAGGAAGAAGTAGCCGCTGTCCTGGCCGGCCCGGATGTTGACCAGCGTGACGCCGGGCGCCACGCCGCTGAGGCCCATGCCGTTGAGCGCGGCCGCGACAGTGCCGGCGGTGTGGGTGCCGTGCCCGCTGTCGTCCCAGTTCGCCGGGTCGACGCAGCCGGCGAACTCGCACGGGCCGTCGATGTCGACGATGTCGGTGGTGAAGTTGCGCGACAGCTTCTTGCTGAAGTTGGAGTGCAGGTCGGGGTGGTCGCCGTCGATCCCGGTGTCGAGGATGCCGACGGTGACCCGGTGGTCGCCTCGCTCGATCTGGTGCGCGGCGGGAGCGTTGATCATGTCCATGCCCCACAACAGGCTGTCCAGCGGGTCGCCGGGCCGTGCCGAGGTGGCCGCGGCAGGCGCGTTGCCGGCGACGGCGGCCAGTTGGGCCTCGTTCTCGACTGCGTCGCGCGGGCCGGCTGCCTCGGGATGGGAGCCGATCGAGCGGTCGCGGCCGACGCCCTCGACGCCGGCCAGCCCACGGGTCCGGGAGACGAACCCGGTGTTGCGCGAGGTGACCGTGAGCAGTCCGATCGCCTCGTTGACCGAGGTGACGCTCGCGCCGTCGGCGCGCAACTGCTCAGCCAGCGTCTGGGCTGACTCGCCGGCCTGGGTGAGCACGACGTAGGACGTCGCCGCGCCCTGGTCGGACTGGTGATCGGCGTTCTGTGACGTGGCGCCAGCACTGCTCACGGCCAGTGCCGGCACGGCCAATGCCACGGCCACTGCCGCGACGATGATCCGGGATCTGCGCATATCGGGGTTGTCCCTCTCCTTCGGGGCGCGAAGGCGCCCCACCTAGCGTCAATCTAGGCACTGGGTAACAAAATAGGAACCCCTGGCGAATTGGCCGGACAAGGGCTTCCGCGACAGGGCCAGGTGCTGGTCCCATGCGGCCGCTGACTGCGGAACGGTCAGCACCTGACTGGTGGGCGCTGCGTGTAGCGCGCGGCCTCGCCCGCAGCGTCGCTATTGCAGTCGGCAGGAACAGCCCAAACCCAAGTAAATCCCGCATGACGGGCCGGGTGGCCAGCGATGGGAGCGAGGTATCGTCGCCTTGCAGACCCCGCAACCGCGCGAGGAGGCCGTCGATGAGAGTCGCGCTGTTCGCGACCTGCCTGGTTGACGGGCTGTTTCCCGACGTCGCCCGGGCTACGGTGCGGCTGTTGCGGCGGCTGGGGCACGAGGTGGTGTTTCCGCAGGAGCAGTCCTGCTGCGGCCAGATGCACCTGAACACCGGTTATCCCGCTGAGGCCCTGCCGTTGATCCGTCGTCAGGCTCAGGTGTTCGCCGACTTCGAGGCCATCGTGGCGCCGAGTGGGTCATGCACCGGCTCGATCCGGCACCAGCACGCCGACACCGCGCGCCGGTTCGGCGACGAGCGGCTTGCCGTGGCCGCCGAGGCGGTCGCCGCGCGCACCTACGAGCTGTCGGAATTCCTGGTCGACGTCGCCGGCGTCACCGACGTCGGCGCGCACTTTCCGCACCGGGTCGCCTACCACCCGACCTGCCACTCGTTGCGGCTGCTGCGGGTCGGCGACAAGCCGATGGCCCTGTTGCGAGCCGTTGCCGACATCGAGCTCGTCGAACTGGCCGCCGCGGACTCCTGTTGCGGCTTCGGAGGGACCTTCGCCCTGAAGAACAGCGCGGTGTCGGCGGCGATGCTGGCCGACAAGGTCGCCGCGGTCCGGGCGAGCGAGGCGACGGTCTGCTCAGCAGGGGACTCCTCGTGTCTGATGCACATCGGCGGTGGGCTGTCCCGGCTGCACGTCGGCGCCCGCACCCTGCATCTGGCGCAGATTCTGGCCAGCACCCGGTCCGAGCCGGCGCTGGTATGACGTACCTGGGCATGCCGACCGCTCCGCCCGGAGTGGGGCAGCTGCGCGGTGAGCAGTCGTTTCCCGACGCCGCCGAGGCCGCGCTGGCCAACCCCCAGCTCCGGCGCAATCTGGCCAACGCCACCGGCGCCATCCGCGCCAAACGGGCCGCGGTGGTGGCAGAGGTCCAGGACTGGCAGGAGCTGCGGGCCGCCGCCGCGGCGATCAAGGACGAGGTGCTGGCCAACCTGGACAGCTACCTGTCACAGCTCGAGGCGCGGGTCACCGAGCGGGGCGGGGTGGTGCACTGGGCGCGAGATGCCGCCGAAGCCAACCGGATCGTCACCGAGCTGGTAATGGCGACGGGCTCACGCGAGGTCGTGAAGGTCAAGTCGATGGCCACCCAGGAGATCGGCCTGAACGAGGCTCTCGAAGCGGCTGGCATTTTGGCGTTCGAGACCGACCTGGCCGAGCTCATCGTGCAACTGGGACACGACCGGCCCAGCCACATCCTGGTTCCCGCGATCCACCGCAACCGCAGCGAGATCCGTGACATCTTCCTGTCCGAGATGGCCGGTGTCGACCCGGAGTTGACCGATGAGCCGGCCGCGCTGGCCGAGGCGGCCCGCCGGTACCTGCGGCAGAAGTTCCTGAGCGCCAAGGTGGCGATCAGCGGCGCGAACTTCGCGGTCGCCGAAACCGGCGCCCTGGTGATCGTGGAGTCCGAGGGCAACGGCCGGATGTGCCTGACGCTGCCGGAGACCCTGATCACCGTGATGGGCATCGAGAAACTGGTGCCCAGCTTCACTGATCTAGAGGTGTTTCTGCAGCTGTTGCCGCGGTCTTCCACCGGCGAGCGGATGAACCCCTACACCTCCATCTGGACCGGCGTGCATCCCGGCGACGGGCCGAAAGAGTTTCACCTTGTCCTGTTGGACAATGGCCGCACCGCCACGCTGGCCGACGAGCAGGGCCGGGCTGCCCTGCGGTGCATCCGGTGCTCGGCCTGCCTCAACGTCTGCCCGGTCTATGAACGCACCGGCGGCCACGCCTACGGCTCGGTGTACCCCGGGCCCATCGGGGCGGTGCTGTCTCCCCAGCTGACCGGAGTGGCCGACAACGCCAGCCTGCCGTTCGCCTCCACGCTGTGCGGGGCGTGTTACGACGTCTGCCCGGTGGCCATCGACATCCCGACGATGTTGGTGCACTTGCGCGACCGGGTCAACCAGGACAAGGCGGCTGGCCACCGGCTGCCCACCGCTGAGGCAGCCGGCATGGCGGCAGCGTCCTGGGCGATGCGAGGTCGCCGGCGCTGGACGTGGCTGCTGCGCGCCGCTCGACTGGGCCGGCTGGCTCAGCTGTCCCGGCTCAGCAGGTCCGGCGCGGGGCGCCGCCTGTTGCCGCCGCCGCTGTCGTCCTGGGTGAACTCTAGGGATCTGCCGCAGCCGCCGGCGCAGTCGTTTCGCGACTGGTGGTCCGAGCAGCGATGACGGCCCGCGACGAGGTGCTGGCCAGGATCAGCGCCGCTCTGGCGCCGGTTCGCGGCCCGGCCCCCGGCGCCGGGGAGGTCAGCGCTCCCGCGGCGCTACCGCGGCGCTACCGCCGGGCCGGCGAGGTTAGCGCGGGCGATCCCGCTGGCGGCGCTCCTGCCGGCCCGGCGCACCGGGCGGGGTTGGCGGACCTGCTGATCGATCGGCTGGTCGACTACCGCGCCACCGTCACCCGGTGCGAGCCGGCCGGCGTCGCCGCCGTGCTGGCGCAGCGGCTGAGTCGGCATCGCATTGAATCGGTGCTGGTTCCCGACGGTTTTCCTGAGCGGTGGCTGATTGACACCAGCGCTGAGCGTCGCGCCGATGAGGCGTTGACGCCTGTGCAGCTGGACCGGATCGACGGCGTGCTGTGCACCTGCGCGCTTGCCATCGCCGAGACCGGGACCATCGTGCTCGACGCCGGGCCGGGCCAGGGCCGCCGGGCTCTCAGCCTGGTGCCGGACTACCTGCTTATCGTGCTCGAGTGCGAGCAGATCGTCGCAGGGGTGCCCGAGGCCCTGGCCCAGCTCGACGCGGGGCGGCCGCTCACCTGGATCAGCGGTCCCAGCGCGACCAGCGACATCGAGCTTCACCGCGTCGAGGGCGTGCACGGTCCGCGCACGCTCGACGTGATCCTGATCGACTCCGAGGGTGCCCTCGCCTGAGAAGGGCGGCCACTTGTTCCCTCGTGCGCACTTCGTCGGGCAGGGCGAAATGCGCGATCTTGCGCAGGCTCGAGGATGCGTGTGGGTGCGCCCGGCCAATAGGCGTGCCAAGCACCGTCAGCCAAGCTCGGCGGCAAGCGCTTCGATCCGATCACGGATGTCGTCTCGCACGCGCCGTACCACGGTGATGTCCTTGCCGGCGGGGTCTTCGAGTTCCCAGTCCTCGTAGCGTTTGCCCGGAAGGACAGGGCAGGTGTCGCCACAGCCCATGGTGATGACGACGTCGCAGTCGCGTACGGCGCCGACGGTGAGCAGCTTGGGCTGCTCGGTGGTGATGTCGATTCCCACCTCGCTCATAGCCTGCACGGCAATCGGATTGATCTGCTCGGCCGGTTGAGAACCCGCCGAGCGAACCTCGATCCGGTCGCCCGCCAGGTGCATGAGCCAGCCGGCGGCCATCTGGGAGCGTCCGGCATTGTGCACGCACACGAACAGGACACTGGGCTTGATGATCATGACTGGCCGATCAGCGCGCCCAGCTCAGCCAAGGCGTCCGTGCGCGCCCGGTAGTAGACCCAGACCCCCCGCTTCTCCCGATCCAGCAGGCCGGTTTGGTGCAGCACCTTCAGGTGGTGGCTGATCGTGGGCTGTGACAGGTCGAAGGCATCGGCCAGGTCGCAGACGCAGGCCTCACCGCCCTCCCGGGAGGCCACCAGCGACATCAGCCGCAGCCGCACCGGGTCGGCCAGCGCTTTCAACAGCGGGACCACCTGCTCCGCCTGCTCGGCGGACAACGGCTCCTGCGCCAGCGGACTGCAGCACGCGACCGGGCTCGCCGGGGTCAGCAACGGAAGCAAAGACTTCGACATAGATCTATATTGACAGCTGTCTATGTCTCAGGCAACCTTGACCAAGACATAGACGCCCATCTAAATCTCGGAGGCAAGCATGTCCCGCATCCAACTGGCCATCAACGTCGACAACCTCGACGAGTCGATCGCCTTCTACGCCAAGCTGTTCAACACCGAGCCTGCGAAGATCCGCCCCGGCTACGCCAATTTCGCCGTGGCCGAGCCGCCGCTGAAACTCGTCCTGCTGGAGCACCCCGGCCAGGGCGGCAGCATCAACCACCTGGGTGTCGAGGTCCCCGACATCGACACCGTCGATTCCGAGCAGACCCGCCTCGGCAGAGCCGGCCTGACCTCGATCGACGAACGCGGCGCCACCTGCTGCTACGCCAAGCAGGACAAGTTCTGGGTCGAAGGCGCGCCCAACGGTGAACGTTGGGAGGTGTACACGGTGCTGGCCGACAGCCAGACCTTCTCCGCCGAGCCGGCCGAAGCCGGCAGCACGTGCTGCGGAGCCGAGATCGGCGCGCAGGCCGAGCCCGCGGCTTCTGGCGCCTGCTGCTAGCCACCGGCGCCCAAGCCGGCTGCGGTTACAAAGCGCAGCCGGCCGAGGGACAGCGGCAGGTCAGGAAGGCGGTGTTCGGTCCAGCGACTCGGGATGCGCACCCCTGTCGGTGTCTCGGTGTGGGATGACGACATCGTCGGCTTGGTCACCGGCACTGGGGTAGAGAATCAGCACGATCACTATTCCGGCGATCAGGCCGAGAAGTTGCATGCCGATGAACCCTGGCGCCGAAGAAGGCGCGATGCCGGCGAAAGTGTCGGAGAAGACTCGCCCGATGGTGACCGCGGGATTGGCGAAGCTGGTGGAGCTGGTGAACCAGTACGCGGCGCCGAGGTAGGCGCCGACGGCCGGCGCTGCCAGAGCGCCTCGCTGGGTGCGTGCGAGGGCGAAGATGAGCAACAGCAATCCGGCAGTGGCGACGGCCTCGCCGAGCAGGTGGCCACCCGTTGCTCGGTGCTTGGTGGAGATATGGGTGCCCACGCCGAACATCGCATTAGCCAGCAGCGCCCCGCCGACACCGCCCACACACTGGACGGCGATGTAGGCGGCCACGTCCCGAACACTGAGGCCGGCTTCTGTGTGGCGCCCGAGGAACCAGTCTGCCAACGACACCACCGGGTTGAAGTGCGCTCCGGAGACGGGGCCGAGCATCAGGATCAACGCTGCCAGCCCGAACACAGTGGCGGTGCTGTTTTCCAGTAACTGCAGGCCGATGTCCTCAGGTGACAGCTGTTGGGCGGCGATGCCGGAACCGACGACCACCGCGACGAGTAGCCCGGTGCCGAGGAACTCCGCGAACAACCGGCGGCCCAATGGGGCGAGGCGGCCTACGGTCGGCGGCAGGTCGTTGGTCATGGTGGTCATCTTCCCGGCGCGGCTCCGCACGCTTGGCGGCGGGCTGGGGCGCTGATGAGCGAAGGTGAGGCGGGCGGCCTGGTAGGCGCAGTCTCTGGGCGCCTGCTTGGTGCTGACTACGGCTAGAGCCGAGGTTGGCCGGCGGCCTGAGCCGGTCAGCCGGGGTTGAGCGAGGACTCCTTGTGCGCTGCCTTGGCCCCGGACTTGTCCGACTCGACGATCCAGTACGGCTCGTCCGGCGAGGCGTTGAACTTCTGATCGGCGTGACTGAACGGCGCCGTCTTCTTCTCCACGGCGTGGCCGTGAGTGAGGCCCTGCGAGGTGTTCCACGTGACCTTGTCACCCTTGCTGATCGCCATCTTCTCACCGTACAAGCCGGCGGAGCCGCTCGACCAGGATGTCTCGAGCAGCGGGTGGCGCTGAGGTGAACGAGGTGGCTGGAAGTGAGAGAGTGTCGTCATGACGCATCTACCGACCTGGACCTACCAGGGAACCGTGCCGTTCACCGGCGACCTGTCCATCCTCGAATCGACGCTGCACTCCGGTCGGGTCGCGGCGGCTGAGCTCGGCTACACCGCCGAGCCGCAGACCATAGACACCGAAGAGGCGATGTTGGGCCACCCGGACGGCGACCCGGACACCGACCTGCTGACGGCAGAGCAGGCGGTGGCGGCCGGCGTCGAGTTCAGTCCCACGGTGCTCCGATACCAGATGACATGGGCTGCCGAGGGTGAGCCGGACAGCGATGGCACGCCGGACGGCAGTCGGGACAGTCTCAGCGACTCGGTCGGCTGAGCGCGCGATCCACCGCCGCAGCGGAGAAGACCTGCTGACGCACCAGGGCGGCCGCGCCGGTGATGCCGGCTTCGTCACCGAGCTGGCTGGTGGCGACCAGCAGGTTCCGGATCGCCAGCGGCTGGCTTCGCTGGTAGAGGACCTCTCGCAGGCCGCTGAGGTAGTGGTCATCGGTCAGCGACAGGTCGCCGCCCAGAATCAGCGCCGACGGGTTGAGCAGGCTGACCGCGGTGGCGATCACCTCGCCCAGGGTCTGGCCCGCTTTGCGGGTGAGCGCCACCGCTTCGGGGTCACCGAGCTGGACCAGCCGGGCGACGTCCCGGCTGCTCTGCACGCCATGTCCCGCGGCTGCCAGCTGGCGTACCAGAGCCGCGCCGCTGGAGACAGCGGCGAGGCAGCCCTCGGCGCCGCAGGAGCAGCGCAGGCCCGCGGCGGCGGGAACCTTGACGTGGCCGATGTCGCCCGCGCCGCCGGCGGCCCCGCTGTAGATCTGCCCGCCCACGATCAGGCCGGCGCCGATTCCCGTCGCCACCTTGACCAGCAGCAGCGACGGTTGGTTGGGATGCGCCAGCTGGGCCTCACCCAAGGCCATCAGGTTGGCGTCGTTCTCGATGAACGCCGGCACGTCGAAGCGCTTGGCCAGGTACTCGATGATCGGGTAGTCATGCCAGCCCGGCATCAGCGGCGGCTGAACGAGCCTTCCGGTCTCGGCGTTCACAGGTCCGGGCAGCCCCACCCCGATGCCGCACAGCGAGGAGGCCTGGCGTCCGGTCTTGTGCAGCGTCCGCTTCCACTGGGCGACCAGGCGAGTGAGCACCGCGGCGGGGCCGGCGTCGATCCGGGACTCCAGCGCGGTGTCGGCGATGACGCGGCCGGCGCCGTCCAGCACGGCGATCCTGCCGTGGGTGGCGCCCAGGTCGGCGGCGAGGATCGTCATCGCCTCGAAATTCGGGACGAGGGTCTTGGGCGGCCGGCCGCCGGTGGACAGGTTCTCACCGGCCTCGCGCAGCAAGCCGGCGCCCAGCAGCGCGTCGACCCGGCTGGTCACCGTCGAACGGGCCAGGCCGCTGTGGGATATCAGCTCTCCTCTGGTGCGCACGGTTCCGGCGCGGAAGAGCTGAAAGATGGCGCCGGCGGAGTTGGGCAGCCCGGCGCCCTCAGCCTCCTGATCCTCTGCCATGTGCCGCCCTTCGGTTTCTAGCCCTTTTCCGCTCCGGCCGTCAGGCCTTCGGTGAGCAACCGCTCGGAGAAGAAGAACAATATGAGGATAGGCAGTGTGAGGATCACCGAGCCGGCCATCAGCACTGTCGTCGGTATCTCGATGCTGCCCGACAGTTGCGCCAGGCCGAGTGACACCGTCCACCGGGAGCGGTCCTCGACCAGGAACAGCAGCGCGAACAGGTATTCGTTCCAGGCGATCATGAACACGTAGAGCGAGGTCGCCATGATCGCGGGCTTGGCCAGCGGCAGCGACACGCTCCACAAGATCCGCATCCGGCTGCAGCCGTCCACCGCGGCCGCTTCCTCCAAGCTAGCCGGAATCGTCTCGAAGTAGTTGCGCAGCATGTACACCGCGACCGGCACGGTCTGGGAGATATAGACGATCACCAGTCCTGCCAGGCTGCCGCGCAGGCCGATGCGGGTGAAAAGCACGAACAACGGAATCGCCAGGACGATGCTGGGGAACAGGTACACGGCGAGGAACAGGAAATGAACCTGTCGCCGGCCGGTGAAGCGCAACCGGCTGACGGCGTAGGAGCCCGGGATGGAGACAGCCAGGGTCACCAGCACGGTCAGCACCGAGATCAGGCCGCTGTTCCTCATCAACGTCACAAAGCCCTGGCCGCCGGAGTCGACGGACTTCAGCACCGCGGTGTAGGTCGAGAGGGTCAGCTCCTCGCGTGAGGGCAGTAACCGTCCCGGCTCCAGCAGCAGCTGCTGGATGCTGCGCAGTGACAGCAACACCATGTAGTAGAAGGGGAACAGGCACGCAAGGACGAACCCGGCGATGACGAGCCAGCGCAGCACCCGAAGGACCGAGGTCTCGACGTTGTCACGGGTCCACTGGAACGGCGGCTTCCCGCGCCGGCGCCGATCCGGGGTGACGCGCTCGACTCGGCGGTCCTGCTGCTCGGGAATCGCACGGGCGCCGGTCACTCTGAGGCCCCCGGCTTCTGGTTGCGGCCGAAGAAGAGGAAGTACCCGGTCAGGCAGATCGCCAGGATCACGGCGAGCACCGTCGCCTGGGCCGCGGCGCCGCCGACGTCGGCTTGGGCTGTCAACAGCTGGTACACCCGTACGCTGACCACCTCGGTGCCGGCGCCGCCGCCGGTCAGCAGGTAGACGTCGTCGAACTTGTTGAAGGACCAGATGAACCGCAATACCGCGAGCATCGCGATCACCGGTTGCAGCTGTGGCCAGATGATGTGGCGGAAGCGCTGGGTCGGCGTGGCGCCGTCCACCCGGGCTGCCTCCTCCAGCTCACCTGGCATCGCCTGGATACGAGCCAGGATGAAGAGGAAGGCGAACGGAAAGTAGCGCCACGCCTCGAAGGCGATCACGGTGACCAGCGCTGTCGGCACCGTGAGCTGCCATCCGAGAATCGACAGCTGACCGGTCTGCTCGGACAGGAACGGAATCGCCTGGTTCCAGCCGAGGATGTTGACACCGGCGTGGTTGACGATGCCGAATTGCGGGTCCAGCATGATCTGCCAGACGAACGTGGCCGCTACCACTGGCGCCACGTAGGGCAACAGCATGACCCCGCGCACGATCGTCCTGCCGCGAAAGGGCGTTCGCACGGCCAGCGCTGCGACCATCCCGAGGCTGATCGAGGTGGCGGTCCCCCCGACCGTGTACACGAGGGTGTTGATCAGGGATCGCCGCAGGTCCGGCGAGCTCAGGACGTCTTTGACGTTGTCCAGGGTGTAGGAGCTGAAAATGCCGGCGGTGCGGATGTTGAGCAACCGGATGTCCTGAAATGCCAGCATCACGGTCCAGAGCACCGGGACGATCACGACGACGAAGATGATCACCACGGTGGGAAAGATCAAGGCGAGCCCGGCGCGAGACTCCTGCTGGGCCAGGCTGCGGGTCCGGCCCCGGCGTGCCGAGGTGGAGGCCGTGCTCGTCATGCGGCTGCTCCTTGCGACAGTCCACGCCGCGGGCCGCCGATCCGGAGGCGGCCCGCGCTGCGGTATCGGGACATCACTTCAGCGAGGACTGCAGCTTCTGGACCGCCTGCTGCGCCTGCTTGGCGGCCTGCTCACCCGAGACGCCGCCATTGGCCGCGGCGTTGACCGCCTTCGGAACGGGCAGCGGCCCAAGAGTCGCGCCGAGCAAGGCGCCCTGACCCTGCGGCAGCGCCCAGCGAGCGATGGCCGCAGGGCTGTTCTTCAGAGCGTCCAGCACGTCGCGGGGATAGAACTGGGACAGCGGGGCCTTGCGGTCCACACCTGTCTGCAGCGCGGCCCAGGCGTCAACGAACTTCTTCGGCTCCGCGGAGCTGCCCTGCCGCACCGGGAACTTCCCCTCAGGAGACAGCCCGAGCCAACCCTGGTAGCCGTCGTTGAGCATGAACTCGACGAACTTTCCGGCGGCCTCCGCATTGGCGGACTTGGTGATCGTCCAGGACCCGATCTCGCCGAACTGCGCCGGCTTGGCCTGGCCTGCGCCCTGCAGCGAGGTGACGATGCCGCTGTTCTTGGCGAGGAATGCCGGGTCGGATTTGCACTCCGGGCAGGTGGGGAGCGCGTCGTCGCGCAGTCCGGCCATCTCGTCGAGGACGAAGGAGGACCACACGAACATCGCCGACTTTCCGGCGAGGTAAGTCGCTCGGGTGGTGTCGACATCCTGATTTCCGCGTACCGAGGTGTTCTTGATCAGGTCTGAGTAGGTGGTGAACGTGTCGACGCAGGCCGGGCTGTCGAGGGTGATCTTGCCGCTGTCATCGACCATCTGGCAGCCGTTGGCCAGTGCGAAGTACTCGAAGCTCTGCTGGGTGAACGAGTCGTTCGGCACGGTCGCCATCGAGATGCCGGCCAGCTGCGGGCTGTTCAGCTTCTGCGCCGCGGTCTGGATGGCAGCGAAGCTGCTGGGCGCGGCAAGGCCGGCCTTGTCGAAGAGGTCCTTGCGGTAGATGAGCATTTGCACCCAGGCGTCGCTGGGAACCGCCGCCTGCTTTCCCTTGTACTGGGTGAGGCTGACGGCGTTGGCGTTGAAGGTCTTGGTGTCCAGGTTCTGCAGCACCTGTTGCGCTGCGTCGGTGTTCACCAGGTCGTTGCTGGCCATGTATTGCACACCGGCCAGCGGGAGCGCGCCGATCACATCGGGGAGCTTGCCGGCTGCGGCCCCTGAGGTGATGAGCTGCTGGAACTGCTGCTCGTCGATGCCGACGATCTTGACATTGACGCCGGTGGCAGCGGTGAACTTCGCGGCCAGCGCCTGGGTGGCCTTGACGCGGTCGGCGTCGTTCTCCTCGCTCCAGACGGTGAGCTGCTTGGCCCCGTCCTTGCCCGTGGAGGACTCCGAGGACGAGCACGCGACGATGCTGGTGACGCCGAGCACGATCGCCGCGGCAGCCACGAACGCTTGTGGTTTCATTGGTTTCCCTTCGACTTGTCCCCGTGCGATTGGTCAGGCCGTGAGCAGTGGCGCGAGCGTGCGCTGAGCGATCTTCAGTCCGTTCAGGATCCGGTCATCGGCGCCGCGCCAGATCGGGTCCTCGTGCTCGATGGAGACCACGCCGTCATAGCCGCCCTCGTAGAGGACGTCGATGATCCGGCTCCAGTTCACCTCGCCGAGGCCAGGCATCCGGAACCGCCACCACGTGTGGTCCCAGGGGCCCTCGCGCTCGAGGGTCTTGCCGAAGAAGCTGTAGCGGTTGATCGCGCCGGGCAGCACCTCGATGTCCTTGGCTTGCACGTGGGCCACCTTGCCCACGTGGCCGCGCAGCACGGTGACCGGGTCGATGCCCAGCCCGACGAGATGGGAGGGGTCGTAGTTGAGGTAGAAGCCGAGTCCGATCATCCAGTCCCACAGCTCCGGCGAGTACGCCAGATTGGCCGGGTAGGCGTCGGGGTGCCACCCCTGCATCGGGCAGTTCTCCACGACGAGTCGCACGCCGCGTTCGGCGGCGTACTCGACCAGCGGTGGCAGCACCACCTCGCCCTCGCGCAGGTTCTGCGCCACCGACTTCGTGATGTCCCGACCGACGAACGTGCCCACCGTGGGCGTCGACAGCAGCGCCGCGGCGTCGACGCAGGCGCGCACATGGGCGTTGACGGCGGCTCGGGACTCCGGATCGCAGTGCAGGTTGTTCTCGTAGTAGGCGAGGCTGGAGATGACCAGGCCACGCTCGTCGAGCCGGCCACGAAGGTCGGTGGCCTGCTCGGGGCTCAACTGCTCGACCGCGATGTGCGCGGCGGTGAAGGGCCGGTCATCGATCGCTGGCCAGGCCGACACCTCCAGCGCCTGGAAGCCGCTGGCCTGGGCCCAGTCGGCGATCTTGTCCAACTCCCAGTCCGGCAGGCAGGCGGTGAGGAATCCGAGCTTCACAGTTGACGTCCAGTCGCCTCGACGCGATCTCTCGCAGGAATCAGTTCTGCATGATTGAAGCCTTACTTTGGTCGGTTGACAAGACTTAAGTGGGAACGTTGACTGGAGCGATGACCGAACCCCCCGCCGAGGTAGTCCGGTTCCTCGGCGCCAGGTCTGTGGACCTGCATCCCACCGCGCCGCTGACGCCGGCGCCGGACCAGGTCCGGTTGCGCACCCGTTACTCGGGGATCTCCTCGGGAACGGAGATGGCCACTTACACCGGGTCCAACCCGCATCTGCATCGCAGATGGGACGCCGACAGCCAGCTGTTCCTCGACGGCGCGCCCTCCATCAAGTACCCGGTCGTCGGCGCGGGCTATGAAGAGGTTGGTGAGGTCGTCGAGGTGGGCGCCGACACCGACGGCGTCGAGGTGGGAGACATCGTCTGGGGGGTCTGGGGGCACCGCAGCGACGGCGTCATGCTCGGGCTGGACGCGGCGGCCCAGAAATTGCCGGCTGCCATCGACCCGCTGGTAGGCGTGTTCGCCAGGGTCGGAGCCGTGGCGTTGAACGCGGTGATCGACGCCGACGTGCACGTGGGCGAGACCGTGGCGGTGTTCGGCCAGGGCGTCATCGGGCTGCTGGCCACCAGGCTGCTCGCCCTCAGCGGCGTGGACGTCGTCGCGGTCGACCTCGAGCCCGACCGGCTGCGGCTCAGCCGCGAGCTCGGCGCCCGGCACACGCTGCTGGCCGCCGACTCGCCCGCCGCGGCGGTCCGGAACGTGACCGGCGGGCTCGGCGCCGACGTCTGCATCGAGTTGAGCGGCTCGTATCCGGCCCTGCAAGAAGCCATTCGCACCTGCGGGTACAGCGGGCGGGTGATCGCCGCCGGCTTCTACCAGGGGGATGCCACCGCGCTGCGGTTGGGCGAGGAGTTCCATCACAACCGCATCGAGCTTGTGTCGTCTCAGATCTCGGGGTCGGCCGCGCGCTACGAGCGCCGCTGGAGCAGGCAACGGCTGCACCGCGGGTTCATGCGGCTGGTAGCCGACGGGCGCGTCGACCCGCTGCCGCTGGTGAGCCGGGTGCTGCCGGCAGCCGAGGTGAGCCAGGCCTTCGAGCTCATCGCGAGCAACCCCGAGGTCTTGCAGGTCGTCCTCGACTTCAACCCGAAGGCCATATGAGGCTCGCCTGCCAGGAGCAACTGCTGCCGGGCGTCACCCTCGAGGAGAAGTTCGAGTGGGCGCAAGACAACGGCTGGGACGCGATCGAGTTGCGCGGCAAGGGCAATCTGTCCTTCCGTGATCGGCTGCCCGAGCTGCGGCGCGCCCGGCGCTGCGGGGTGCAGATGCCCACCGTCTGCGTCGAGATGGCTCACTTCATCGGGGCCTTCGACGCCGAGCTGCGGGCCGACGCGGTCAAGAACATGACCTCACAGCTGAGCGTGATCGCTGAGATCGGCGGCCGCGGCGCCATGACACCGGCGTCCTGGGGGATGTTCAGCTACCGGCTGCCGCCGTTCACCCCGCCTCGCACAGCCGAGGAGGACCGCAAGGTGCTTGTCGAATCGCTGAGCACGCTGGGCAGTCACGCGCAGCGAGAGGGCGTGGAGCTCTATCTGGAACCGTTGAATCGCTACGAGGACCACATGGTCAACCGGTTGCAGGACGCCGTCTCGCTCATCGAGGAGATCGGCTGCCCGGCGATCAAGGTGGTGGCTGACTTCTTCCACATGGATATCGAGGAGACCGACATCAGCGCGTCGCTGCGCGCCGCTTTCTCCCACCTCGGCCACCTGCAGGTGAGCGATTCCAACCGTCTCGAGCCCGGCGCCGGGCACCTGGACTGGGCGCCGGCGATCGCTACCCTGACCGAGCTCGGCTACGACGGTTACTACGCGTTGGAGAGCAGGCTCAGCGGGCCGGCTGAGCAAGTGATACCGGCCGCGGCCGCCTTCCTGCGTTCGACCGAGCGCCGGTGAGCGGTTCGGCCGAGCTTGAGGCCGCGGCCGCCGCGGTGCTGCGGGCGAACTGGTCCGGAACGGCGACGCTTCCCTCGCGCGATCAGTACCCGCATCAGTGGAGCTGGGATTCGGCCTTCATCAGCATCGGTCTGGCCCGAGTGGACGCCGGTCGGGCCAGGCAGGAACTGCGCTCGCTCTTTCTCGGGCAGTGGAGCTCCGGGCTGGTTCCGCAGATCGTCTTCGACGCCGCCACCGATCCCGAGGCTTACTTTCCGGGCCCGGCCTTCTGGCGCAGCGCGGCCGCCCCCGGCGCGCCCGCGGCCGCGACGTCGGGCATCGTCCAGCCGCCGGTGCACGCCCGGGCGGTGCTGGCCGCCTACCTGGCCGAGGAGGGCTCCGACGAGGCATGGGAGTTCCTGCGCAAGACCTATCCGCGGCTGTGTGCGTGGCACAACTACCTGTATGAGCAGCGCGACCTCGGCGGCGCCGGGCTGGTGGCCATCGTGCACCCGTGGGAGTCGGGCCTGGACAACAGCCCGATGTGGGACGGCATGCTGCGCCACGGCGGCGAGCCTGCTGGGGACGCGCCGTTCCAGCGACGAGACCTCTCCCACGTCGACGCCGGCCACCGGCCGACCGACGCCGACTACCTGGCCTACGTTCAGCTGGCCACCCAGTACCGGGACGCCGGCTACGCCGATGCCAATCTGGGCGAGCATGGCTTCGTCGTGGAGGATCCGCTGTTCAACGCCTTGCTGCTCGACGCGGAGCTGTGCTGCGCGCGTCTGGCCGAGATCCTGGGCGCGGACCCGGCGCCGCACCGCGAGGCCGCGCAGCGCCTGCACCACGCCATGACGGCCCGCCTATGGGACGCGGGCAATTCCCGGTTCGCCGCGCGCGACGTCCGGACCGCGGCCCTGTCACAGGTCGCGACCGTCAGTTCGCTGGTGCCGCTGCTGGACCCGTGGCTGAGCCCGCGGGTCAGGCAGGCAGTCCTGGACCTGGCCTGGTCGCCGGAGTTCCTCGGCGGCTGCGATTACCCGCTGCCCAGCACCTCGTTGGCCTCGCCGCACTTCGACCGTCGCCGGTACTGGCGGGGTCCGACCTGGATCAACACCAACTGGCTGGTCTGGCACGCCGCCTGCCAGGCCGGCGCCACCGAGTTGGCCGACCGGGTCGCGGAGTCGAGCCTGGCTCTGGTGGCTCGCGGCGGCTTTCGGGAGTACTTCGATCCGATCAGCGGGGACGGGCTGGGCGCGCAGGACTTCAGCTGGAGCGCCGCGCTCACCCTGGACTTCCTGCACCACGCGCAGTCTGGCGCCGCCGGGCGACCGGCGGCGCCTGCCTCGGACGAGGTGGGCTCACCGGCAGGAGCCTCTGACACGAGGTGAAGCGAAAGGGCCGCCCGGCGCGTGAGCGCAGGACGGCCCTCGTGGCGTTTCCCAGCCTCAGCCGGTGACCTGCTCGTTGGGCACGCAGTGCGTCATGACCAGCCCGGTCACGTCGCGGGAGCCGTTCTTGCCCAGGTTGGCCAGCCGCTCGCGCTCGGCGTCGGTCAGCGTCTGGCTCTGCAACGGCGGCAGGTGCCGGACGTCATCGGCGGAGATGCCCAGCCCCTCACCGACCCGGCGCCCGTACTCGTCCTCGCAGAGGAACAGGTGCCAGACCATCCGCTCCTGGATCGGCCGGTCGCACTCGCTGAGCGCGTCGACCAGGTTGGCCACCAGGTCGTCCTGCTCCCACTGCTCGGAGAGCAGGAACCGCTCGCCGGCCTGGCGGTAGTCGTCGGTGCGCGGAATCCGCTTGCGGGTCAAGCGCCCGACGATCTCCGGGCCCTGCTCGTCATGGCTCGGGTAGGTGGCCTCGCGCAGCCCGCCGAGGATCGAGGGCTCGTAGTTGACGTGCGGGTTCTCCCCGGCCTGATCCTGGTAGTAGGCCATCTGGCCGTCACGCTGGTTGGTGTGGACCTTGGCGTGCTTGGCCTGGTTGACCGGCAACTGCAGGTAGTTCGGGCCCACCCGGTAGCGCTGGGTGTCGCTGTAGCTGAACGTCCGGCCGACCAGCATCTTGTCGTCGCTGAAGTCCAGGCCGTCGACCAGGACGCCGGTGCCGAAGGCGATCTGCTCGCTCTCGGCGAAGAAGTTCTCCGGAATCCGGTTGAGCACCATCTTGCCGACCGGCTTGAGCGGGAAGTCGTTCTGCGGCCAGACCTTGGTGTCATCGAGGGGGTCCCAGTCCAGCTCGGGATGGTCGTGGTCGTCCATCAGCTGAACGTGCAGCTCCCACTCCGGGTACTCGCCGCGCTCGATGGCCTCGTAGAGGTCCTTGGTGTGGTGACCGAGTTCCTGTCCCTGCAGCTGGGCCGCGGTCTCGGCGGTCAGCGACTTCACGCCCTGCTTGGGAATCCAGTGGTACTTGACCAGCTTGGTGTCGCCGGCGGCGTTGACCCACTTGTAGGTGTTGACGCCGAAGCCCTGCATGGTGCGGTACGAGGCCGGGAGGCCGCGCGGGCTGAACACCATGGTCACCATGTGCATGGCTTCCGGGGTCTGGCTGATGAAGTCGAAGACGCGGTTGGCGACCTGCCGGTCGAAGTTCACCGGGTCAGGCTTCTGGGAGTGGATGAGGTCGGGGAACTTGACCGCGTCCCGGATGAAGAAGACTGCCAGGTTGTTGCCGACCAGGTCCCAGTTGCCGTCCTCGGTGTACATCTTCACCGCGAAGCCGCGCGGGTCACGCGCCAGCTCGGAGGAGTCCCTGCCCCCGGCCACGGTCGAGAAGCGGATCGCCAGCTCGGTCTTCTTGCCCTTCTCCTGAAAGAGCTTGGCCCGGGTGAAGTCGGCGATCGGCTCGTCGCCCAGGCTGCCGTAGGCCTCGAAGTAGCCGAAGGCGGTGGCGCCGCGGGCATGCACGACCCGCTCTGGAATGCGCTCGCGGTCGAAGTGACTGATCTTCTCCAGGAACTGGTAGTTCTCCAGGGTCGCCGGGCCACGGGCTCCGACGGTGCGCTGGTTCTGGTTGTCATAGACCGGATGGCCCTGGCGGTTGGTCAGGACCGCCCGGCTGTCGCCCTCGGCCGATCCTTGTGAGGCCACGTCTGTCATGCGCTGTCTCCTTCTTCGGTTGGGAGCGGGGATGCTGCGGTGCACTGCATGCACTCTCCCCACCAGGTGATCTCGGCTTCTTCGATGGTGAAGCCCTTGCCGTCGGGCAGGTCCAGGCACGGCGCCTGGCCGACTGCGCAGGCGATGTCCTCGATCCGGCCGCAGGCTCGGCACACCAGATGGTGGTGGTTGTCACCGGTGCGCAGTTCGTAGCGCGTCGCCGATCCGGCAGGTTCGATGCAGCGCACCAGGCCCACCCGGGTCAGATCCTCGAGCACGTTGTAGAGGCCTTGCCGCGACACCTCGGAAAAGGCGCCCACCGGCAGCGCGGCGATGCGCGAGGCGATCTGGGCCGCGGTGGCATGAGCCGCGCCTTGCAGGGCGCCCAGGACCACTCGCCGCTGCGCGGTGACCCGCAGGCCCGCCTGCCGCAACGCAACCGAGGAGTCCATCAGCCCAGCTTCGCCCCTAATCTTGATCGAGTCAAGTATGGGGGCGGTTGGCCGGCTCTAGACTGTGCTCATGCCCGAGGCGTTGAGCGACGAGGAGATCGGCTTTCTGCTGGATGTGCTCGATCTGGCCAGGCACGGCCGCACCGAACGGCTGGCCGAGCTGCTCGACGCCGGCGTGCCGGTGAACCTCACCAACGCCGCGGGCGACTCGCTGCTGATCCTGGCCGCCTACCACCGCCATGGTGAGACGGTCCGGCTGCTGCTGGACCGCGGCGCCGACACCGCCCGGGTGAACGACCGCGGCCAGACCGCGCTGGCCGCGGCGGTGTTCGGCCGGGACCGCGGCATCGTCGAGGCGCTGCTGGCAGCGGGCGCTGACCCCCGCCACGGCGGGCGGTCGGCTGTGGAGATCGCGCGGTTCTTCGAGCTGGAGGACATGCAGCGGCTGCTGGCCGAGCACCCCGGCAAGGGCGGCGCGGCCGCGCCGGCCTAGCGCCTCACCTGCCCTTGTGGGCCTTCTTCTTCCGTTTCTTCGAGCGTTTCTCCTCTTCTGACTCCGATTCGGAGTCCGGCTCGGACTCGGAGTCGTGCTCGTACACGCCTTCCTTGCCGATGCTGGCCCGATCCACCAGGTCCTCCAGCTCATCCTCTGAGATCAGGCTCGCCGCGTAGGCATTCGGGTAGTCCTGCGCCGCACCCGCCAGCGCCTTCTTCACGGTCCGCTTCGCCAGCTTCGAATCGGCCTCGCCCACGTCGCACAGAGCCAGGATGTGGATCACCAACTGCTCGGGGGTCAACATCCGCTGACCCTTCTCGTAGGCGGCGAGTGCCATGCGGTGGCTGGCCTCGCCCTTGCCGCCGGTGTCGGTGGCGTCGAGGACGGAGCTGTCCGCGGCGTCGGTGATCTCATCGAGCAGGTCGGCGATGGCCACCTGAAGCTCGATCAGCGGCATCGACCCGACCGGTTGGTCGGCGTCTGCGCCCTCGGGGCCGGCCTCCCCGATCTCGAGCGTCATCGCCTCACCGGTCATCGACGCCTCACCGGTCATCGACTCCGACGGGGCGGTGGTGACCACGACGTCGCCGGCCAGCTTGGCCCTGACCGCGGGCTCTGTCGTGGTCTGAAAGGCAGCCAGCGCGGCCGCGGGCTGCTTGCCGATGATGTCGGCGTTGAGCCAGAGCACCCACTGCATCCACGGGATGGTGTGGGCGCCCTTGGTGTACTTGCCCTGCCGCCCCACCACCGCGCGCCCGACCGCGCCCGTGTCGTCGAGCAGGATCTGCACCGCGAGATCGGACTTGGGCAGCGGACTCGGTGGGTCGGACTTGCGCTTGGTGAAACCGTCGCGGCCGGTGTACACCTTCTTGGCCTGCCCGGGCGTCAACCCCCGGTAGAGCCCGTCGCCGTCCTCGACGGTCTCCGGCCCGCCCTCGCGTTCGCGCTTGGGAACGCGGCCGCTGCCCTTCTCCTCCTCGGTCAGCGCCGACGCCTTCATCCGGGTGGGCGCCGGGGTCTTCATGAACGCCGTCAGGGCCATCGCATCCCGGATGGCGGTCTCGGCCTCCTCGGCGCCCTCCAGCACCTGGGCCACCTGCGTCTGGTGGGCGTACTCCTTCTCCGCAGCCTCGGAATAGCGCATCCGGACGATCCGCCTCAGGTGGTTGAGGATGATCGTGAAGTCGGCGTCCTGGTCACGCTCGGCCTCCGCGCTGGACGCGCTGCTCGCCCCGGCGCCCTTGCCAATCGGCTCGCGGCCTTCGGCCCGCAGGATGTCATCGGCCAGGCCGGCGAAGTTCTGCGGAAAGTTGGTGAGCACCGACTGGACGTGCTGGCGCGCCATCAGCTCGGTGCGCTCGTCGGCGCTCAGGGCGTGGTCCAGGCCCGGCATCAGGATGGCCAGCGCGTCCTTGTTGGGCTCGATCGCCGCCTGGGCCATCCGGTAGGTGGCGATCGTGCTCAGGAAGTCCCGGCGGAGGTTGCCCGGCCGCTGGGTGCCGGGGGCGGCGAGAAAGCCCTCCAGGCCGGTCTCGCCATCGCCCTTGCCGCCCTTGCCGCGGTTGGCGCCTAGCCAGTTGGACGCTGACAGCGGGACCAGCTCGCGCAGCTCCAGGTAGGCCGCGACGTAATCCTGCAGCCGCAGCACCTTCACATCGTCGGTGGCGGCGGTGTCCACCAGCGCACGACGGGCGATCAGGTTCTGCTCTGCCTCCCGGAACCGGGCATGGTGGGATGCCCGCCGGTAGGGCTCGGGCCGGGCCGGAGCCTCCTCCTCGTCCAGGTCGATGACCGCGGTGAGAGCCGACGCGCTGCTGGGCAACGCCGATCCACTGGCCTCGCCCTCGATGTCGGCAGTCCCGAGGCTTGCCGGCTCTGTGACGGTCTCTGGCGACTCCTCCTCCTCGGCCGGCTTCAGCGAGTCGACCAGCGCCCAGCCGGGCAGCTTCTCCAGGTCGTCGACCATCTCACCGAGCTCCCGCACCGCGACCGGAAAGGACTGCCCGAACAGCGCGTTCTCCACGCCCTTGCGCGAGATCACGAAGGCGGTCATGTGATCGCCCATCGAACCGGTGAACAGCGTGGTCGGGCGCCCCACGATCGCCACCGACTCGATGACGAGCTCCCAGGCTTTGGCGGTTGGCGCGCCGGTGACCGTGAGCTCGGGCGTCATCGGCTCATCGGAGCTGCCGACGTGGGCCTCGGGCAGCGTCTCGGTGTGCGGTGCGGCCTCGGTGCTGGCGAGCTCCGCCTCCTCGGGCAGCTCCTCGTCCTCGGGCTGATGCCAGGCCGGGGTGATCTGCACGGCCAGCCGGCGCACCATCGCCCGGCGCGCGCCACCGCCGTCCTGCAGGGTGTGGGCCAGCTCATGGGCCATCAGGCGCCGGTCGGCGGGAGCGGCGGTGGTCGGCACCCGGTCGCCGAAGTAGATGTCAGAGCCGAGGGTGAAGGCATGGGCGCCCAGCGCCGCGTTGAGCTGCGCCGACGCCGGGCCCGAATGCACGCGCACGCCGCTGAAGTCGGCGCCGAAGGCGGCCTCGTACTCGCGGCGCACGGTGCTCGACAGCGGCGCGCCGGAGGACCTCGCCGCCTGCAGCGCCTGCTCGGTCTGGCTGTCGACCTCGCCGCCGGCCGCTCCGAGCGCTGCCGCGTGGGCAACAGCCGGCGTCGGCGTGCCGGCTGCTGCCCGGCGCAGCGGTCCGACCACGCCCTGATGCGGGTCGCCGGTGTCAGCGGCGCCTTCGTGCGGCAACCGGCCCAGCACGGCCTCGGCCATCGCGTCGGCCTCGATCTCGGCCGGGTCGTCAGCGCGTCCGACCATCAGCTTCGGACGGGCCGCCAAGGCTTGCAGGCCGGTCCGCAACCGATCCGGGGACCCCGCGCCCGGGGTCACAGCCAGACCCGGCAGCGCCACCATCGCACCGGCCGGCCGGGCGGGGTCGGCCGGTTGCAGCTCGGGTGTGCTCGGATCAGGCCTCGCCCGCCCGGGCTTGCCGGTCGTGCGAACCGGGTCACTACGCCTCGCGGCCACCGGAGCTCCTCTGCGCTGGCCAGCAGAGCGAGTGCCCCGCGCCTGGGCCAAGGGTAATCCGGCGGGGACACTTCTGTAGCCGGATTTCACATGATCGGACCCTTCCACAGTGTCCTGGCGACGCCGCGCGCTGAGGACCGCAGCCCGCAGCCGAGGCGCCTGGCGAGCTCGCCCGGTTCGACGTATGCTTGCCGATAGGCAAATATTTAGGGAGATCACCCGAGTGCAGAAGGACAAGCAGCGCACCCAGCGGTTCGCAGCCCAGGACGTGGACCGCTTGCGGATCGCGCTGGCGCGGATCGCCCGGCAGGTCGACCGGCAGGTCTCCGGGGACGGGATGACCCGCACCCAGCTGTCGGTGCTGGCCACCGTGGCCCGGCTCGGGCCACTCGGTCTCAGCGAACTGGCTGACATCGAAGGGCTGAACCCCACCATGCTGTCGCGGGTGGTGGGCAAGTTGGAGGCCGACGGGCTGGTGTCGCGGGCGGCCACCGAGGCCGACCGGCGCGCCGTGCGGGTGCAGACCACTGCCGCCGGACGCGCGCTGCAGCAGCGATTGCGCCGCCAGCGAAGCCAGCTGTTCGCCGCGCGCCTGTCCGGCCTGCCGGCCGAGCAGGTCGAGGCGTTGTCCGCCGCCCTGCCCGCCCTGGAGACGCTGGCCGAGCATCTCAACCGGCCGCAGCCGGTCAAGGCCGAGCTGGAGAAGGCAGGACGGTGACGAGCTTCGCCGGAGCGAGCCGGTTGACCTTCGCCGCCCTGGCCAATCCCAATTACCGGCGCTTCTTCACCGGCCAGGCCATCTCGCTGACCGGCACCTGGATGCAGAGCGTGGCGCAGGCCTGGCTGGTGCTGCAGTTGACCGGCTCGGCGACCGCGCTGGGCCTGGTGGTCGCCTTGCAGACGCTGCCGGTGCTGCTGCTCGGCCCCTACGCCGGAGTGGTCGCCGACCGGGTCGACAAGCGGCGGTTGATGATGGCCCTGCAGGCGGTCATGGGCGTGCTGGCCCTCGCGCTGGGCGTGCTCACGGTCACCGGCGAGGTGCGGCTGTGGCAGGTCTACCTGCTGGCGGTGCTGCTCGGACTGAACAACTGCTTCGAGAACCCGGCCCGGCAGGCCTTCGTGCTCGAGATGGTCGGCCCCGCCGACGTGCGCAACGCCGTCAGCTTGAACTCGGTGCTGGTCAACGTCGCCCGGGCGGTCGGCCCGGCGCTCGCCGGCGTGATCATCGCCACCGGCGGCCTCGGCGCCTGCTTCCTGCTCAACGCCCTCAGCTTCGTGGCGGTGGTCTTCTCACTCGCCACCCTGGACACCTCGACGCTGCGCCCGGCGCCGCCGGCCAGCCGGACGCCGGGCCAACTGCGCGAGGGCCTGCGCTACGTCCGGCGGACTCCGGCGCTGGCCGTTCCCCTGGTCATGATGGGCCTGATCGGTTGCTTCACCTACGAATTCCAGGTCGTCCTGCCGGTGGTCGCGAAGCAGACCTTCGGCGGCGGCCCGCAGGTGTACGGCTTCATGACGGCGGCGATGGGCGTCGGGGCGGTGCTGGGCGGGCTGTGGGTCGCGGCTCGCGGCCGGGTCGGCATCAGGTCGCTGGTCAACTCCGCCGCCGTGTTCGGGGTGCTGGTCGCCGCGGCCGCCGCGGCGCCGACGCTGGCCCTGGAACTCATTGCGCTGACCCTGGTGGGCGCGGCCAGCGTCGGCTTTCTGGCCAAGGGCAACAGCACCCTGCAGCTGGCAGCCGAGCCCGGCATGCGAGGCCGGGTGATGGCGCTGTGGTCGGTCGCCTTTCTCGGCTCCACGCCGATCGGCGGGCCGATCGCCGGCGCGATCAGCGAGCAGTTCGGCGGCCGGGCCGGACTGGCGCTCGGCGCGGCGGCCTGCCTGCTGGCGGCCGGGCTTGGCGCGCTGGTGCTGCGCCGGCTCGATCCAGCCGAGGTCGGGCAGGCGGCGGGCCAGCCGGCCCAGGGCGACCGCGGCCGGTCAGACGACGCCTGCGCTACCCGGTCTCACCAGGGCCACGCGGCCTGAGCAGGTGCTCGGCCAGCCGGTCCAGAAACTGTCGCTGACTGGTGATCAGTCGATCCCGGGCCACCTCCGGCTCACACCAGGCCAGCCGGTCCAGCTCGGGGAAACGCTCGACGCGCCCGGAGCCACGGGGCCATTCCAGCTCGAAGGTGCCCAGCACCACCTGATCGAGGTCCAGGTCGGCCTCGGCGGCCCAGGCGGTGACCTGCTTGCCGCCGCTCTGCCGCACGACGCCGAGTTCGATGAGCTCCGCCTCGGGAACCGGCAGCCCCAGCTCCTCGGTGAACTCGCGCCGGGCCGCGTCCAGGGCGGCTTCGTCCGGGCCGTACTCACCTTTCGGGATCGACCAGGCGGCGCTCTCGCGCCGGCTCCAGAGCGGCCCGCCGAGATGGCCGATCAGCACCTGCAGCTGCGGTCGACGGCGGAACAGCAGGATCCCGGCGCTTCGCTTGGCAGCCATGGTTGGAGTCTGGCAGCTCGTGAGGCTGGCCGGCGATGTCAGGCTATGAGTTCGCGCTGTTGCTTCTTGCCGGGGTGGCCGCGGGCCTGGCCGGCGCGGTGTTGCTGCTGCTGATCGCGACGGCGGGCCGTGCTGGCCGCCCTCCGGCTGGGGCTGCGGGCCTACTGGACCGCAGGGCCGACTTCGGCCGGCGACCGCAGGGCCGACTTCGGCCGGCGAAGCTGGTCGTCGACGAATTCCGGCCGCGCGGCGTACCAGGCGGCTGCCGCTGCTCCGAGGACGGCGATGATCAACAGCACCAGCGGCCAGGTCCAGCTGTCGGAGATCCCGAGCAGGACGCCGACCAGCAGCGGGCCGGTTCCGGCCATCAGGTAGCCGATGCCCTGGACGAACGCCGACAGCGCCGCGGTGGTCGGGATCTGGCGCGAGCGCAGCCCGATCATCGTCAGGGCCAGCGGGAACATCCCGCTGCTGATGCCGCCCAGCAGCATCCACAACCAGGCGCCGGCGACCGGCGCCAGCAGCATTCCCAGGTAGGACACCAGGCCGGCAGCCGAGAGCACGATCACGATCAGGCGCTGGCCGCGCACCGCCAGAGCGGGGATCGCCATGGACACCGGAACCGACAGCGCCGCGTAGAAGGCCACCAGCAGGCCTGCCTCGGTCGCGTCCAGGTTGTGATGGCGGAAGAAGTCGGTGAACCAGCCGAAGGCGATGTAGGCCTGAAAGGACTGGGTGCCGAACATCAGGGTCAGCGCCCACGCGAGCTTGCTGCGCAGCAACCCGCTCAACGGCACCCGGTCAGGCAGGCCGGCAGGCCCGGGGCGGTCTCCGGCCAGCATCGGCAGCCACGGCAGGATGGCGACCGCGGTCAACAACGCCCAGGCGCCGATGCCGAACCGCCAGTTCTGCCCGTCCAGCCCGGCCAGCGGCGCGCTGAGGCCGGCAGAGGCGGTCAGGCCGAGCGCCAGCGACGTGGTGTAGACGGCCGTCATCGTCCCGATCCGGTCGGGGAAGTGCCTCTTGACCAGCGTCGGCATCATCACGTTGGCGATCGCGCCGCCGGTGAGAGCCAGCATGCTCAGCACCGCGAACAGCCAGACGCTGTCGGCGACTGCCCGGAACACCAGGCCGACGGTGGCCGCCAGCAGCGCCGCTGCCACCAACCGGTGCTGACCGAAGCGGTGGGCCAGTCGCGGGCCGAGAAAGCCGATGCCGGCGAAGGCGATCACCGGCAGCGTGGTGATGACGCCGGCGACCGAGGGCGAGGCGTGCAGGCCGTGCTCGAGGTCGGTCAGCACCGCCCCCACGCTGGTGACGGCCACCCGCATGGTCAGGCCGGTGAGCACGATGGCCACCACGATCAGCATCCGCCAACGCCGGTCGGCCGGCGTCGGCGGGCCCCCCGCGACCGAGCTGCGTGCGCCGGTGCTGCTGAGCTCGGCGGAGGCGGACGTGGTCACGGTAGTGGGCAACCGCTCGGCGGCCCCATGGCATTCCCCACCGTGACCGGCGCCTCTCCGCGTGCCGGAGGCCGGGGTGGTTGGCTGTTCGGGGACACTGCTGAGAAGATGCCGTAGTGGCCACTTATCGGATTTGCGTGTTTTGCGGTGCCAGCGCCGGGGCGTCCACCGAGTACGTGTCGCAGGCTCACGCGCTCGGCGCCGAGCTCGGGCGCCGGGGCCTTGGCCTGGTCTACGGCGCCGGCGGGGTGGGTGTGATGGGCGCGGTCTCCGACGGCGCGCTCTCGACCGGCGGCGAGGTGATCGGGGTGATCCCGCAGGCCTTGATGGACCGGGAGTACGGGCGGTTGGATCTGAGCGACGTGCGGGTGGTGGCCACCATGCACGAGCGCAAGGCCGTCATGCACGAGCTGGCGGATGCCTTCATCGTGCTGCCCGGGGGCCTGGGAACCCTGGAGGAGATGTTCGAGACGCTGACCTGGTCACAGCTGGGCCTGCAGCACAAACCGCTGGTGGTGCTCAACATCGGCGGCTATTACACGCCCCTGCGCAGCCTGCTCTCGCACGCGGTCGCCGAGGGATTCATGAGCCGGGCCGACCAGGCGCTGATGGGTTTCGCCGACACGGTGCCCGAGATCTGGCCGGCGCTGGGGCTGGCCCCGAGCAGTCCGGCCTAGCAGGGAAGCGCCGGAGCGGCGCTGCTAAGTCCGTTTTGTTATTTAAAAGTATTATGGACGGTAAACCATATATATGGGACGCTGAACGCACGTCGCGTCGGCGTTCAGTGCCAGCGGCCCGCGCGACCTGTCCGCCCACCCGGCCGAGGCACTAGTGGGGATGCCGTGTGAACACCGTTGCCACTCCGACCGCACTGGATGACCTCAGCGACTCGGGGCTCTCGCTGCACGGCGTGCGGCAGATCCGGCAGGCCCAGCACGACCAGACGCTGGCAAAGCTGGCCGCGCTGAATATCAAGGCGCCCGCGGCGCAGCACGTCACCTGGGTCGGCGACCTGCAGCAGGGGGACGGCGGCAAGGGGGCGATGGCTGACCGGTTGGGCCCTTCGCACCAGCTCATCGTCCGCACCCAGGGCGGTGACAACGCCGGGCACACCACGGTGTTCACCGCCGGCAGCGGTCAGAACGTGGTGCTCAAGAACCACATCGTCCCGTCGGGCCTGCGCCACCCGGGTTGCGTCGGGGTGCTGGGCAACGGCGTGCTGCTCAACGCCGAGCGGCTCGCTGACGAGCTGGCCGCCTTCGCCCAGCACGTCCCGGACATCGACAAGCGGGTCCTGGTCAGTGCGCGGGCGCATCTGGTCCTGCCGCTGCATCGGTTGGTGGACGGCTACCAGGAAGACCTCAAGCGGCAGTCCGCGCACGAGATCGGCACCACCCACCGCGGCATCGGGCCGGCGAATGTCAGCAAGGTCAACCGCATCGGGATCCGGGTCGGCGACCTCTCAGACATGGACCTGGTCGAGGAGCGGCTGCATGCCAACGTGCAGTTCTTCCATCTCGAGCCCGACCAGGTCAGGCAGAACCTCGAGTGGCTGAGCGGCTACCGCAAGCTGCTGCTGTCACTGGCCATCGACTCGCGGCGGCTGATCAACACCGCTGTCTCCGAAGGCTATTCGGTGTTGTTCGAAGGCGCCCAGGGGCCGCTGATCGACCTGGAGCACGGCATCTACCCCTATGTGACCACCTCGCCGACCGCGGTCTACTCGGTGTGCAGCGGCAGCGGAGTGGACCTGAGCAAGGTGACCCGCCGGGTCGGCGTGCTGAAGCTGTACCAGACGATGGTGGGCAACGGCGCGTTCGTCTCCGAGGACCACGGCGAGCTCGGCGAGCGGTTGCGGCGGGTCGGCGAGGAGGTGGGCACCACCACCGGCCGCCCCCGGCGCTGCGGCTGGCTTGACCTGGTGCACGCGCACTGGGCGGTCGGGTTGAACCAGTACACCAGCGTGGTGCTCACCAAACTCGATGTCCTCGACGACTTCGACGAGATCGGGGTCTGCGTCGCCTACCAGCGCGACGGCGAGATCCTGGCGCACTTCGAGCCCGAGCACCGGGTGCTGACGCAGTGCACGCCGATCTACCGCTATTTCAAGGGATGGAAGTGCTCCACCAGAGAGCTGGACAGCTACTCGGAGCTGCCCGAGCGCGCCAGGCAGTTGATCGATTTCGTCGGTGAGTACCTCGGCGTGGACATCAGCGGCGTCACCAAGGGCCCGCGAGACAGCGACATCCTGGTTCCGGCGGCCTCTGAGCTGATCCCGATGCTGGCCGGGCCCGCCCGCGCTGGATCAGACCGTGCTGGATAGGTACACCTCGGCCGAGATGGCGGCGCTCTGGTCGGATCAACACACCCTGGAACTCTGGCGTGAGGTCGAGCTGGCGGTGCTGGAGGCCTGGGCGCACGCCGGCGCGGCCACCGCCTCGACGCTGGCCACGGCTCAGGCCGTCCCGGCGCCGCTGCCGCGCGAGGTCGTCGAGGAGGAACAACGGACCCGCCACGACGTGGTGGCCTTCGTCAACGTCTGGACCGCTGGGATGCCCTCGGTGGTCGCGAGCTGGGTGCACCGAGGGGTGACCAGCTCCGACATCGTCGACACCGCCACCGGAGTGCGGCTCGCCCAGGTCAGCGAGCTGCTGGTGGCCGCGGCCGACCGCCTGGTCGCCTCACTGCGCGATCACGCGCTGGCCCACCAGCACACCGTCCAGGTCGGGCGCACCCACGGCCAGCACGCCGCGCCGACGGTCTGGGGTCTGCGGGTGGCCGATTTCGCCTTCGCGGTGGCTCGCTGCCGGGACCGGCTGGCCCAAGCCCGCGGCGAGGTGGCGGTGGCCAAGATCTCCGGGCCGGTGGGCAGTTACGCCGGAGTGAGCCCGGGCATCGAGCGGCGAGTGGCCAGCGCGCTGGGGCTGCGGCCCAGCCCGGTCTCGACCCAGGTGGTGATGCGTGACTCGATCGCGCACTGGATGTCGTGCCTGGCATTGCTGGCAAGCGTCTGCGAGGCCGTCGCGCTGGAAGTGCGCCATGGCGCCCGCTCGGAGGTGGCCGAGCTCTCCGAGTCCTTCCGCGACGGGCAGGCCGGCTCCTCGGCGATGCCGCACAAGCGCAACCCCGTGTCGGCCGAGAAGATCTGCGGTTTGGCCAGGGTGGTGCGCGGCTACGTCAACCCGGTGATGGAGGGCGTGGCGCTATGGAACCAGCGCGACATCTCCCACTCCTCGGTCGAGCGGATCTGCCTGCCGGACGCCTCGGCGATCCTGGAGCACCTGCTCACCAGCACGACCGAGTTGATCGATGACCTCGTGGTGGACGCCGACCGGATGCGGGACAACCTGGCCGCGGCCGGGTCCACGGTGTTCAGCCACGCCGCGCTGACGGTTCTGCTGGACGCGGGCCTGGACCGGCGCCGCGCCTACGCGATGATCCAGAAGCGCGCGCACGCCGGCGACGCCCAGCCGTTGTCGACCTTGTTGCAGGCGGCGCTGCGGGCCGAGGGCATCGACATACCGCCCGAGCGCTGGGCCGCGGTCACCGACCTGGACCGGGAGCTAGCCGAGGTCGGGGCGGTGTTCCAGCGGTTGCGCGGCCTGCGCTGAGCAGCCGGCCAGCAGAAGCGACGCGGTCAGGGCATCCGGCGCCACAGCCACCGGCATCGCGTTGCCCCCGGCGAGGTTGAACGGCTTGCCCTCGGCGGTCCGGGCGTGCCCGCCGGCCTCGGCATGCAGGAGCAGCCCGGCGGCGTGGTCCCAGGGCAGCTCCCAGTTCACCACCATGGCCGAGCGGCGGCCGGCGGCAAGCTCGACGTAGACCAGCCCAGAGGTGTCGAAGAAGGCGGGGGAGACGCCGGTCAGGAACAGCGCGTTGAACCGCTCGCGGTCCGGCTCGGCCCACCAGCGCGGTTGCGGCAGTGCCACGTCCAGCCCGCGCAGGCCGGCGGCCGGCCGGGCCACCGTGAGCGGCCGGCCGTTGAGGTAGGCGCCCTGGCCGGCGACGGCGGTGGCGGTCAGCTCCAGCAGCGGCGCGTAGGTCCAGGAGGCCAGCAGCTCGCCTCGCTGTGCCAGGGCGACCAGGGTGGCGAACCGGGGACTGCCGGTCACGAAGGCCTCGGTGCCGTCGATCGGGTCGATGATCCAGACCGGCGCCCCGCCGTGCAGCGCCTGCAGAACGGCCGGGTCGGCCGCGACCGCCTCTTCGCCGACCACCACCGAGCCGGGCAGCAGCCGCGTCAGCAGCTCGGCCAGCGCCCGCTCGGCATCCCGGTCAGCGATCGTGACCAGGTCGCCGGGGGACTTCTCCTCGATGTCCCCGGCCGCCAGCTGGCCGAAGCGCGGCAGGACCACCTCGCCGGCCACCCGCCGGATCGAGTCAGTGACAAAGGCCAGCTGCGCGGGATCAAGCACGGGGCGCACGCTACTCGACGGCGTCGTCATGGCCCTGCGATGCGCTCGGGGTTCTCGGTGCGTTTTGTGTTTCAGGCGTGCCGTGGGCCTCCAGAGCCAGAACCGCCACCAGCAGGGCCGCGGCCGCGCAGAGCGCGGTCAGCAGGAACGAGCCGCGCAAACCCAGCGCGCCGCCGACGCTCAGACCCGAGATCGACGAGCCCAGCGCGCTGCCGGCCAGGAACAACGTGGTGACCCAGGCGAAGGCCTCGGTCACGGTGCCCGCCGGAGCATGCCCGGCGATCAGCACGAACCCGCACGCCAGGATCGGCGCCAGGAAGAAGCCGGCCAGGAACATGAAGGCGAACATCAGGGCAGGTGGCGGTGTCAGGGCCAGCGGAAGGTAGGCCAACGCCATCGCGGCCAGCAGCCAGCGCAACCGGTGGACCTCGTTGCCCTGCCATCGCCTGGCGCCGTAGAGCAGGCCGCCCACCAGGCCGCCGATCGAGGCGGTGCCGAGCAGGCCGCCGGAGTAGGCCTGCGAGCCCATCCGCTCGGCGTAGGCGACCACGACGACGTTGAGCACGCCGATCGAGCTGCCCACCCAGAACATGCTGGCCAGGATGACAGTCAGCGCCCGGGACCTGAGCGCGCCGGCCCAGTCCGGGGTGCGCGCCGGCGGTTTCCAGCGGCGGACCGGTGGGATGCTGACGAACAGCACGGTGCCGATCACCATGGTCGCGCTCAGGACGTACAGCGCCACCTCGGCGGGGAGGACGGCGAACAACGCCACCGCCAGGAAAGGTCCCAGGATGTAAAGCAGCTCCTGCAGCGAGGTGTCCAGGGCGTAGGCGACCTCGATGGTGGCGCGGTCTGTCAACAGGCTGGACCACAGGCTGCGCAACGCCGGTTCCAGCGGCGGCGACAGCAGGCCCGCGAGCACCACGCAGCCCTCGATGTAGAGCAGGTGGGCATGGCCGACGGCGGTGAGTAGGCAGAACCCGACGGCCGAGCCCACCGCGGCCGCGCTCAGGATCAGCGCCTGGCCGGCCCGGTCGATGGCCCGCCCCAGCGCCGGCCCGCCGACGGCCGAGGCCAGCCCGAAGCTGGCGATCACCGCCCCCACCTCGGCGAAGGAGCGGCCGCTGGCCCGCAGGAACAGCACGATGGACAGCGTCGCCATGCCGTTGGGTATGCGCCCCAGCAGGTTGGAGCTGATCAGCGCGACGGTGTAGGGCTGGCTCAGGCAGAGCCGGTAACTGCTCAGCCCGTGCTGGGCTTGGGCCGGTGCGGTCACCGAAGCCCGGCAACCAGGTGACCGGCCAGCGTCGAGGCCACCGCCAGCACGCTGAGCTGGGTGTTGGCCCGCGGCGTGCTCGGCAGGATGGAGGCGTCCAGCACGAACAGGTTGTCAAAGCCGTGCACCCGCCCCCGGGCGTTGACCACCGCCCCACGGTCGGGGTCGGTTCCCAGCGCGCAGCTGCCCACCGGGTGCCAGTAGGTGCCCAGGGAGTCTCGCAGCCGGGCCAGGCCCGCGGGGCTGCGGTCGGTCAGGTCCGGCGCCGGGCCGGGCGCTGCCAGGCCGGCCAACTCGGGCGTGGCCGCGAGCTCGCACGCCAGCTGCAGGCCGTCTGCCAGGGCTTGGATGTCCAGGCCGTCGGGGTCGGAGAGGTAATTCTGGTCCGGCTCGGCCTCGCCGTCGCGGTTGAGGCGGACGCTGCCGCGGGAGCGGGCCTTCATCAGGAAGGCGGTGATGCCGACCTCGAACTGCCCCGGCGTCCGGGCGCCGAACAGCGGCGCGCCGGCTGTCGGCAACAGGTGCAGGTCCCACTGGCCGGCCTCGGAGCCGGTCGAGCACACCGAGGAGGCGGCCTTGACGGCCACCTGACTGGCATACAGCTTGCCGCGCAGCTCAATCTCGGCCAGCGCGTCGCGCAGCTGCGCGGTAGCGGTGAGACCCAGCGTCACCCCGGGGTGGTCAGACAGGTTCGCCCCGACGCCGGGCAGCTCGTGAAGCGGTGAGACCCCGTCCTCGGCCAGCCGCTGCGGATGCCCGATCCCGCTGCGCATCAGCACCGCCGGTGAGCCGAAGGCCCCCGCGGTGAGCGCCACCGTCGCGGCCGAGAAGCGCTGGAGCCGGTCACCTCGGCGCACCAGCACCCCGCTGACCCGGGAGCCGGTGAACTCAAGCCGTTGCACGGTGGCCCTGTCGAGGATGTCGAGGTGTGGGTTGGAGCGGCAGTCGGCGAGGTAGCCGAAGGCGGCGTTCCAGCGCAGATCGCCCACGGCGTTGATCGGCGGCAGGCCGACTCCGGCGCCTTCGGTGCGGCCGGCGAGGTCCTCGACGAACGGATAGCCCAATCGCTGGGCGCCGGCCACGCTGGCGCCGCTCCACAACGAGGTCTCCTCCTCGGTCACCGCACGGACTCGCAGTCGCCGCGCGGCCGCCGCCCGGTGCGGTTCCAACGCCAGGGCGGTGAGGGCCGCGCCATCGGGCCCGGCGGCCGCGGCCCACTCGTCGTAGTCGGAGTCGGCGCCCCAGGTGTGCCAGCAGCCGTTCACGCAGGAGCTGCCGCCCAGCACCCTGCCCCGCCAGGCGCTCGGCGCCGAGCCCTGATCCCACAGGTCCTCTCGGGGCAGCTCTCGGGCGTCCAGGATGCCGGCCGGCCAGTCGTGGCGGTGTGGCCCGTAGTCGGCGCCGGCTTCGACCAGCAACACCGACAGCCCCGGCAGCTGCTGAGCGGCCGATGCCAGCACGCAGCCCGCGACGCCGCCGCCGACGATGATGAGGTCATAGTCGCTTCGAAGCTCTGCGGTCACCCCGCGGTCCTTTCGCTAGCCGGAGAATGGGGCGGAACTGGCGAACCCGCAAACATACCCTGAGTAGCGAGGGTCAGCGGGTGTCGGTGGCCTGATCCGGATTCGCCCGCCAGCGGGCGGGCAGGTGGTCGACGTTGCCGAGCTCGATCAGCCGCGGCCGGGCGCCGTCGAAGGAGATCCGGGTGACCGAGCAGACTCCGACCGGCGCGATCTGGCGGTACTGACGCGGCGGCAGCCCCAGGAAGTGGCAGACCAGCAGCCGGACCGGCGCCTTGTGCGTCAGCAGCGCCACCTTGGCGCCGTCGAACCGGCCGGCTCGGGTCAGCGCCTCGGTGGCCGCTGCCAGCGCCCTGGCCAGCACTGCCAGCCCGGCCTCGCCGTCCGGGGGCGCGCACCGGGCCGGATCGCGTCGCCAGCGCCGGTAGGCAGGCTCGGAGTCGACCTGTTCCGGAGTGCGGCTCTCCCACCGTCCGAAGCTCAGCTCCCGCAGCCGCGGCTCCACCCGCGTCGCCAGCCCGAGCCGGGCGGCCAGCGCGGCACTGGTCTGCACGCTGCGCCGGGACGGGCTGATGTAGAGCCGCCGCACGCCGGCCAGCCCGGCGGCGTCGGGTAGCGCATCCGACATCAGACGGCCGACCGGCGACAGCGGCGGGTCGTGCTCGCCGCAGAAGAGGCCGTCGACCGTGCAGCCGGTCTGGGCGTGGCGCAGCAGCACCAGCTCTCCGGACCAGCCCGCCATCGCCGGGCCGTGCTCCGTCGCCGGTGGGGCCATCAGGTCCTCGCGCCGTCGAGGGCGTGCTGGCAGCCGCAGTCGAACTCCGTCGGCAACGCGTTGACGATTCGCTTGACGGCCTCGACGAAACGTCCCGAGTCGGCGGCGAAGGCCTTGAGCACCCTGGCATGGCTGACCAGGTCCTTGTCTTCCTCGGCGCCCACCACCTCGGCCAGCGCCACGTCGTAATCGGTGACGTAGGACAGGTTCATGTAGCAGAGCTCCTGCTCGCGGGCCAGCACCACCTCGGGGTACTGGGTCATGTTGAGCACATGCCAGCCCTGGGACCGGTACCAGCGGCTCTCGGCCATCGTGCCGAACCTCGGGCCCTGGGTGACGACCACGGTGGCGCTCTCGTGCACGCCGCCCTCGATGCCGGCCAGCGCATCCTTGGCCAGGCCGCGCATCCGCAGGCAGTAGGGGTAGGCCGAGCTGATGTGGGCGGCGGCGTTGCCCGAGAAGAAGGTGTCGATCCGGCCGCTGGTCCGGTCGATGAACTGGTCGACCAGCACCAGGTCGCCCCGGCGGTACTCGGCCTGCAGGCTGCCCACCGTGTTCAGCCCCAGGATCTGCCGCACGCCGAGTTCCTTGAACGCCCATAGGTTCGCCCGGTAAGGGATCTCGTGCGGCAGGTACTCGTGGTCACGGCCATGCCGGGGAAGGAAGGCCACCGGCCGGCCGTCCAACGACGACAGGCTGATCGGGGCGCTGGTCGGGCCGTACGGGGTCTGCCGGCTGACTTCGGTGACCGGCTCCAGGAACTCGTAGAAGCCGGTGCCGCCGATGATCGCAATGACTGGTTGTTCCATGTCGCTCCTTGGTCGCTGGTGGACGGGCTCAGGTGTCATGGGTTGGCTCAGTCGCGTCAGCCGCGTCAGCCGCGTCAGCCGCGTCAGTCGCCGTCGATGGCCGCAGCGCGGCTTGCAACGCGGCCTGCAACTGCGTCTCGGACAGCACCGGCCCGGAGAACTCGGCGTAGGCCCGCACCAGGTTCTCGGTGCTCGATCGCCGCACCGAGAGCCACTGCCGCTCGGGCAACGCCAGCCGAACGCCGTCCACCCGGTCCATCGACTCGACCTCCAGGCCGAGCCCGGTGTTGGCCAGCACGGCGGTGGCGGTGGCCGGCAGGTCCAGCTCGCCTGCCGGGCAGCTGACCGAGGTCTCAAGGTGATGCCGCCGGCCGTACCGGCTGCGGAGGGCCTCCAGCGCGGCGTCGAGGCTCTGGTCGCTGTCGGCCAGCAGGCGGCTCAGCAGCGCCACCACCACCGAGGGGTCCCGGTCGAAGCCGTACGGCGCGAACGCCAGATCGCCGACGTTGCCGCCGGCTGCGCAGATCTGGCCACCGGCCAGCAGCGCGGCCATGTTCTTGAAGCCCACCCCGGTGACGAACACCTCGCCACCGTGCTCGGCGGCGACCCGGCCAGGCAGGCTGGTGGTCGTCGAGGTCACCGCGATCCGGCGGCTGGGCAGCTCGGGGTGGCTGCGATAGAGCTGACCCAGCAACAGCGCGTAGAGCTCGCCGCAGCCCACCAGGCCGCCGTCGGAGCCGAGCAGGAAGACCCGGTCGCCGTCACCGTCCAGCACGATTCCGAAGTCGGCTCGGTGGGCTCGCACCGCCGCGCTCAGCCGTCGCCGGGAGGCTGCCAGCGTCGGGTCCGGTGTCAGCCCGCCGAAGTCCGGGTCGGGCTCGCAGCCGATCGGGTGCGCCGTCCAGCCGAGCAGCTCGGCCAACCGGACCATGGCGGGCCCGGCGATGCCGTGCAGGCCGTCGATGACCACCCGCCAGGACGGCCCGGGCTTGCCACCGACCCGCGCCAGCACCTGGGCGAGGTGGGCCTCGATCATCGGCTGCGGCGATCCGGCAGCGGCGCCCGGCCCGACGTCCGGCCTGACGCCCCTGCCCGGCCCGGCGCCCGCGGCTGCCGGCGCCGCGGTCTCGGCCGCTGCCAGCTCCAGATACCGGCCCTCGATCTGGCGCTCCATGGCGGGCGAGATGCTGCCCGCGACCCCGGACTTGACCTTGAGCCCGTTCCACTCGGCCGGGTTGTGGCTGGCGGTGACCAGGAACGCCAGATCGAACTCGCCGGCCGAGACCGCGGCCGAGGCCACCGGCGTGGGCACCCCGCCGAGCAGCTCCGCCGTCCTCGCCAACCGGTCGCCGACCGCTGCCTGCACCGCTGCCGCGACGGCCGGGCCGCCCCGGCGACCGTCGTGACTGATCAGGATCCGGCGCAACGGGCCGCCGGCCGACAGCACGTCCAGCACCGCCGCGGCGAGCAGGCCGGCGGCTGCCGGGGTGAAGCTGACGCCGATCTGGCCCCGCCAGCCGTCGGCGCTGGACCTCAGGGTGAGCATGCCGGCCAGCCCGCCAGGTCGGCCAGCGTGCACTGCCGGCCACGAGCGCCGATCGCCGTCACCGCGAGCGCGCCGCTGATGTTGCCGACCGCCAGCCGTCGCGGCAGTGCCAGCCCGGCCAGCGCGGCCAGGACGTAGCCGGCGGCGAAGGCGTCACCGGCCCCGGTCGGGTCCAGCATCGACACGACTTCACCGGCCGCGTGCGTCACCGTGTCGGCGCCGCGCCCGATGGCGCCGTCGGCTCCGAGGGTCTGCACGACCTCGGTCCGGTCGGCCCACCCCGGTGGCAGACCGGCCTGGACCGCCGGCCACTCGTTGCGGTTGACGAAGATCGACCGGCAGCGCGGCAGGTAGCGGCGGGCGGACTGCTGATGGGCGTACACGCCGCCCGGATTCCAGAAGACGTTGTCTGCGACAGCTGATCCGGCGGCCGCCGAGAAGATCTCGGCCAGTGCCGCCGGCGCCGGGTCGAAGAGCACCAGCGCGTCGTAGTCCGCGCTCAGCGCCTGCCGGACGTGCTCGCTGGAGAGCTGGTCATTGGCTCCTGGCAGCAGCAGCATGAAGTGCTGCTCGCCCAGCACCGGGATGACCACCCGGCCGGTCGGGCTGCCGGAGATCCTGGCGATGCCGGAGACGTCGACGCCGTGCGCGCGCAGGTCGGAGATCAGCAACTCGCCGGTGTCATCGGCGCCGACCGCGGCCAGCAGCGACACGTCGACGCCGAGGGCTGCCAGCGCCGAGGCGCAGTTGCCGGCGTGCCCGCCCGGCGCGGTGACCCGCTCGCGGACCAGCACCGCGCCCTCGTCGCCCGGGTCGTGGTCAGCGATCAGGATCTCGTCGTGATTCAGTGATCCGGCGACCAGGACGCGGCTGCGGCTGCCGGCCTGCCGCAACGCCTCGATCTCGGCGTCAGCCAGCCTGCAACCGCTGTGCCGGCTGGTCATAGCGGCTCGCGGTCGGCAGCGATCCCAGCGGCGGCGATGCCGCTGATCTCGACCAGGCAGCCGTCCTCGACGAGGTCCTGGACACCGATGAAGGCGCTGGACGGCCCGGGCTCGCTGAGCCTGGCGTCGCGCACCGCTGACACCGCGGCGAAGTGGGACCGCAGGTCGCGGACGTAGATGGTCAGGCTCACCAGGTCGGCCAAGGTCAGGCCGGCAACCTCCAGCACGGCGGCCAGCCGGTCGAAGACCACTTCGGCCTGCCGCCCGGCATCGCCTGGATGCAGCATCCGGCCGTGCTCGTCGGTCGCGACCTGGCCGCTGAGGAAGACCAGGCTGCCGGCCACCTCCGAGCCCAGCGCGATACCCGGGCTGTACCTGCCGACCGGCTTGGAATGCCCCTTCGGGACAAGGGGAATCCTGGCGATCCTGGCCTGGGTCATGGCGAGGCCTCCTGGTACGGGCCGAAGGTCGAGGTCAGCGCGGACAGCTGAAGCTCGCGGACCTCCACTCCTTCTGGCAGCTCGAACAGCCAGCCGATCACCTCGGCGACGTTGTCGGCGGACAGCGAGCCGGGCCGGCAGCCGGCGCCGGCGGACTCCAGGCTGCCCTGAAAGGAGGTGTCCACCCGGCTGGGCACCAGCGCGGTCACCCGGACGCCGGACTCACGGGCCTCTCGCCGAGCCACCTCCAGCAGCGCCGCCAGACCGGCCTTGGACGCGGCGTAGGCGCCTCGGCCGGCGAAGGGGTACTTCGCCGAGTCCGACAGGACGCCCACGATCAGCCCGCCGCGAGCCTGTCGCAGCTCCGGCAGGACCTGCTTCAGCACGAGCATCGCGCCGCGCAGGTTGGTGGACAGCGTCTGGTCCCAGACCGCGTCGTCGATCTCGGTGATCGGCTGCCAGATGCCTGAGCCGGCGTTGAGGACCAGGCCGGCCAGCGGCGAGTGCCACCGGATCGCGGCGTAGCCGGCGCTGACCTGCGCGGCGTCGGAGACGTCGACGGCGTCGATGCCGACGTCGACGCTGAACTCCGCGGCCTGCTGCTGAATCTGCCGCAGGTCCTCCAGGGTCCGGGCCCACAGCACCAGGTCGAAGCCCGCGGCGGCCAGCCGCAGCGCGGTCCGCCCGCCGATCCCCCTGCTGGCGCCGGTCACCAGGACCGTCGCGTGCCGGGCTGCCGGCGCGCTCACGGCTGCTCCGGCGTCGCGGTCTCAAGCGTGCGGCCCTGGGAAAGCTCCATTCTGGCCAGCAGCTCAGGCAGCAGCCCGGCGCCATGATCGGCCACCAGTTGCAGAGCCAGGTCCACCGACTTCACCGAGCTGCGGCGATCGCCCCCCACCGAGGTCAGGCCGGCGTTGAGGACCAGCCCGGCTCCGGGCGTGCAGTCTCCCGCACGCGCCAGGTCCGCGCGCTTGGCAGCGTGGATGGCCAGCGTGGCGCCGGCGGCGATGCCCGACGCCGCGACCAGCAGCGCGCCGGAGCACACGCTGTACACCGCGGCGCCGTGCCGGTGGGCCGCGCGGAGGTACTCCAGGTAGGGCGCCGAGGTCAGGATCCGCTGAATGCCGCGGCCGCCGGGCACCAGCACGGCATCGGGGCGGCGGCCCTCGTCCAGACCTGCCTGCGCCTGGAACCGCAGGCCGCCGGCGGTGCGCAGCTCCGGTTGGCAGCCGGCGATCGCGACGTCCCATCGCGGCGGGCGGCCCTCGGCGATCTCGGCGGCCTTGCTCAGCACCGCGTAGGCGCCCATCAGGTCGAGGTCATCGACCTCGGGAAAGGCCAGAACCCTCACTCCGAAGGCGGCAGGCGCCTGGTCAACGGGCATGTTCGATGCTTGGCTGCTCGTTGACCGCGACGTGCAGGCCGGCGTCGAGGGTCACCAGGCTCTGCGCCACCAGGGCCTCGGTGTAGAACGGGTGCCCGCCCGCCGGTGACTTCAGGACCCTCGCGGCGGCCGCGGGAAAGCCGCCGAGGCCCAGCCGCTTGGCAACCGCTCCCATCCGGATCAGGTCGATGATGACCCCTGCGGCATTGCTGGAATCCTGCACCTTGAGCTTGAGGTCCACCGAGATCGGCGTGCCGGCCCAGCCGACCGCCTCGATGTTGAGCATCCCGACCTTGTTGTCATTGAGGTGCTGGACGAAACCGGCGGACGGGATGACCTCCACCCTGCTGGTGTCCAGCCCCTCCTGCGCCAGCGCGTTCAACTTGGAGGCCCGCTTGCTCTCACCGGCCACCCGCAGGTTCTTGAAGTCCTCGTTTCCGCCGAGGTTGAGCTGGTAGGAGCTCACCAGAGACAGCCCGCGATCGGTGAGCAGGCCCAGCAGCGCGCGGTGCACGACGGAGGTGCCGAGGTGGCTGGCGAGGTCGTCGCCGATCAGGGGCACCCCGCGGCGCTCGAACTCCGCCAGGGTGGCCGGCACCCGGGCGACCAGCTCGGGCGTGCAATTGACGAACGCGGCGCCAGCCTCGAGCGCGACCTGCGCGTAGGCGTCGGCTGCCCACTGCAGGCCGGTGGGCAGCGAGTAGAGCAACACGTCGGCGCGAGTGTCGCGCAGTCGTCGCACGATCCGCTCGAACGCCGGGCCGGACACCGCGCAGTCAGCCTCTGTGAGCCCCGGCTCGACGGCGAAGTCGGTCTCGGGAAGTGTGACGTCCAGCCGCGGATAGTTGTTCGGCGCGGCCAGGACCGCGATGTGGAACGGGAGGCCGACCTTGTCGGGGTGAACGTCGAAGGCGGCGACGAAGTCGATGTCAGCGACGCTGAGGCCGCCGATCTCGGGATGTTTGATGCCCGGGAAGTCGGCAGCCGCCACGCCTTGAGCGGTCAGTTCCCGGTAGTACTGCGCGCCCTGGAACAGCGCCGAGATGTTGTTGCCGACCCCGCAGACGGCGAGGCGAAGTGGTTCAGGCATCTTCTGGCTCCTCTGGTGCGTGGCGAGACGACTCTGGTGGTCTGCTGGCGCTGCTCAGCTGGGCAGGGCAGGTGGCGTTCGGGCTGCCAGGGCAACGGCTTCGGCCAGTCGTGCCTGCGCCCGCAAGCCGTCGTCGAAGCTGGCCAGCAGGCCGTCCGGGTCCTGCTTGCCGGCCATCACCGCGAGCAGCGGGGGATAGGGGTCCAGCGAGGTGGGCCCGTACCGCGCGGTCTTGCTGGTTCCGTCGCTGCCGTGCGTCGTGAGTTCGGCCGAGCCGTCATCGGCTTCCAGGCGCAGCCGCAACGTCCGGTCCGACCCCTGCACCTCGAACTCGATCGCGCGCACGCCGCAGACCAGCCGGGACAGCGAGACGGTCGCCAGGCAGCCGGACTCCGGCTCCTGCAACCAGACCTCGGCCAGGTCCTCGGTGCGCCCGGCTGCCGGCTCCAGCCGCTGGCCGTCCGGGTCCTGGCGCACCGTGCTGGTCTGGGCCGCGACGGCGGACCAGTCGCGCGGGATCAGCCAGTGCAGCAGGTCGAACAGGTGCACCCCCTGGTCACCGAGCGTTCCGGCTCCCGCGCTGGCCGGCTGCTGCCGCCAGGAGGCTTGCTGGCCGCGAAAGAAGTCGTGATAGAAGCTGGCGTGCACCCGATGCAGGACTCCGACGCCGACGGCGAGCTGGTCGCGGACCTCGCGCACGGCGGGATGGCTTCGCCACTGGAAGTTGACCGCGCACCGCTGTGGCGCACCGGCCGCCAGCGCGGCCAGTTCGGTGGCTGACTCCAGCGAGTGACTCAATGGCTTGTCCACGAAGGCGAAGGCGCCGGCGTCGAGAGCGGCCCTGACCAGCGCCTGCCGGGTGTCCGGCGGCGTGACGATCACCGCCAGCTCGATGCCTCGGCGGCTGAGCTCGCCGACCGGGTCCGCGCTCACGCTGGCGATGCCGTAACGGTTGGCCAGCTCCACTGCCCGTTCCCGATTGTGCTGATAAAACAAGGTGTCCAGATCGAATTCGGGATGTTGGGAAAGCCAGTCGAGGTGCTGTGCGCCGAATCCGCAGCCGAGGACCGCCACTCGCATCGTCAGCCTCCTCCGCAGTCGCGGAGCGAACGACATCAGAGTGACTTGTCCGAATCGCCCCTAATAACTGGTTAAGGCCAATGTTCCATAAAGATGGAGATTGAGCAAGCATGTGCCAGCAGGCTAGGGGCAATCCGATCACAGGCGTGATCGATGTGGTCTCCAGACGCGTCTTTGGTCAATGACCCGAGGCGTACGGGGGAAACGCGAACCAGCCTGCGGGTCAGCTGGTCGCCACTGACCGCCACAGGTCGATGTCGCCCTCGACGGCGTGCTGGTCGATCTCCGCGAGCTCTTCGGCGGTGAAGGACTGGTGCTCCAGGGCGGCGATGTTCTGCTCGAGCTGGCGCACCGATGAGGCGCCGATCAGCACCGAGCTGACCCGCTCATCCCGGGCGGCCCAGGCCAGCGCCAGCTGTGCCAGTGACTGACCGCGCCGCGAGGCGATCTGGTTCAGGGCCCGGATGCGCTGCAGGTTCTGCTCGGTGAGCAGCTCCGCGGGCAGCGAGGTGTTCGCCGCCATCCGGGAGTCGGCCGGCACCCCGTCGAGGTACTTGTCGGTCAGCATCCCTTGCGCCAGCGGTGAGAACACGATGACGCCGGCTCCCACGGCCGCCGTGGTCTCGAGCAGGCCGTCCTCGATCCAGCGGTTGAGCAGGGAGTAGGACGGCTGATGGAGAAACAGCGGGGTGCCCATCTCGCGCAGTATCCGAGCGGCCTCTTCGGTGCGCTGCGGGGAGTAGGAGGAGATGCCGGCGTAGAGCGCCTTGCCGGAGCGGACCGCCTGGTCCAGCGCCCCCATCGTCTCCTCCAGCGGGGTCTCAGGGTCGTTGCGGTGGTGGTAGAAGACATCGACGTAGTCGACGCCCATCCGGGACAGGGACTGGTCGAGGCTGGCCAGCAGGTACTTGCGCGAGCCCAGGTCGCCGTACGGGCCGGGCCACATGTCCCAGCCGGCCTTGGTGGACAGGAACAGCTCGTCGCGGTACGGGCGGAAGTCCTGCTGGTAGATCCTGCCGAAGTTCGACTCGGCCGAGCCGAAGGGCGGGCCGTAGTTGTTGGCCAGGTCGAAGTGGGTGACGCCCAGGTCGAAGGCGCGGCGCAGGATCGCCCGCTGGCCGTCCAACGGGCGGTCCTCGCCGAAGTTGTGCCAGAGGCCGAGCGAGATCAGCGGCAGCTTGATGCCGCTGCGGCCGGCCCGGCGGTAGGTCATGCGCTCGTAACGGTCATCGGCTGCGAGATAGGTCATGCCTCCAGCATGGCGCCTGGCCGGCCGAACTCAGCTGGCGGCGGTGACCGGGTCGATGGTGAGCGGGCAGCCGCGCAAGGACAGCCGCGCGAGGAACCTCTCGGTGCGGTTCGGCGGGAAGATCTGCACCGAGTCGGACTTCTCGGCCTCGCAGGTCGAGGCGCCGACCAGCCGCGCGGTGGCTGACTTCCCAGGCGCCAGTCGCACCCTGCTGATCGGTTTGCCGCTGCGGACCGCGGGCTTGCCCAGGGTGGCGCCCGCCCTGATCAGCTGAACGCCGGGGTATCCGGTGAGCGAGCAGGTCTTGGCGGAGTTGTTGGTGAACTGCAGGAACGCGTACTGGTGCCCGGCCGCCCCGGATGCTCGCAGCGCCGCCACCGCCAGCGTGGCGCTCGGGCAGCCGTTCGGCCCGTCGACCGGACCGGCCGCCGATGAGCTGGCAGGCGCCCGGGAAGGGCTGCTCGGCGCCTGCGTCACCGAGGAGGGCGCGGCGGTGGGCCGGACAGGGCTGGCTGTCGCTGTCGCGCTCCAGCTGGCCGAACTAGCCGGCGCCGCCGCCGACGCCGACACCGCCGCCGACGCCGACACCGCCGCCGACGTCGACGCCGGCATGGACGAGGCGCTGGCCGGTGGCGCCGTCGAGGCAGCCGGTTGATCGGCAGCCGTGGACGCCGATGAGCAGGCGGTCGCCAGCGCCAGCGTGGTCAACAGCGCCAGCGTCAGCCGCCGGGTGCTCCAGCGGTGAGCTGCCGTGCCGGTGGATGCGGTGATGGTGAGGGCTCCTAGTTGATGCGGAGGTCGGTGCCGTGCGGCATCTGGGACTGCCTGGTGGCAGTCGTGGACGAGATCGCGCTCCACAGCCGGTTCCAGGCGTCGACGTTGCCGATGCTGTCACAGGTTCCGGCCTGGTCGCAGGCGGTGACCTCGGTGAGCGGGCCGCCGAAGTAGATCCGGGGCTTGCCGGCCGCTGTGCCGGTGAGCGAGATGTTCTTCCACTGCAGCGGCATCGCGTAGTTGTAGATCTGCGGCAGGCTGATGGTCCGGGTCGGCGCCGCGCCGCCGCTGACCCACTGCATGTCAGCCTGCGTCCAGCCGTTGTTGCACCGGCCACCCGTGGTGTAGGTGGAGCAGCCGTCGGCCGAGCCGTTGAAGACGTACTTGGAAGCGGTGGAAGCCAGGTAGCCAGAGACCCAGGCGCGGCTCTCGCTCACCGTCGCCGAGAAGCCGGGTTCGATGTCGTTGGCGCCGGCGATGACCACGCCGGGGTGCCGGCTGGCGGCGTAGGCGGCCACCGGGTTGACGATGGCGCGCGCCCAGGACACGCCGGCCGAGTAGCTGACGTCGATGTCGTTGTTCGTGCCGATCGCCAGGGTCAGCGGAGCGGAGGGCCGTTGGGTGGTGGCGTAGCCGTCCAGGTAGGCCTTCATCGCGGTCACCACGGCGGGGTAGCTGACGTAGCGCGAGGTCGCCGACAGCAGCGTGCCGCCGCGGTACTCGTCCTGGCCGCCGATCTGCAGGAGCACCAGGTAGCTGTGCCCGGACGGGTTGCGGCTGGCGTCACCGGCGCCCATCTGGCGCATCAGGGCGGTGTCGGTGGTGACGTTGCCGGTCAGGTTGCGCACGTAGTGGCTGGTCGAGATCGGAGCCGGGGTGACCTGCGGGGCGATGGCGGTCGGGGTGGCCTTGACCTCTGCCACCGAGCTGCGTCCCAGGGCGTTGACCGCCCGCACCGAGAAGGTGTGCACGACGCCGTTGGTCAGGCCGGTGATCGCTGTGGAGACCGCCGTTCCCGGGACGGTGACCACGCGTCCGCCCGGCGTGACGGTGATCTGGTAGCTGGTCACCGGGGAGGCGACCGAGCGGGAGGCGATCCAGCTGAGGCTGGCCATCTTGCTGCCGGGCGCCGCGCTCAGCCCGGTGGGAGCGGCCGGGGCGGTGGCGCCCGAGGTGCTGATCAGCTTGCAGCCCTGGGCGACGTCCTTGCCCGCGCCGACGTTGACAGCCGTGACGCACACCGTGTGCTCGAACCCGTCGAGGGTGACGTTGGCGGAGTAGCCGTGGTAGCCGCCGTAGCTGGGCCAGGCCGTGGTGGACCCGGCAGAGGCCAGGTTGGCGCTCAGCAGCTGCTTGCTCACTCCGTCGCTGGTGACCCGCACCTTGATCGGCGAGGCGGTGTCGGGGTCCAGGGCCCAGCCCGAGACCGCGACGGCGTTGGAGACGCCGACCCGCGCGATGCTGGCGCCGGAGCCGACCGGGTCAGACGTGCGGGACACCGTGCGGCAGCCGAACCGGGTGTTGACCGTGCCGGCCCCGACGTTCATCCCGTAGGCGCAGAGCTGGTGAGCGCCGGCCGGAACGGGGGTGAAGATCGAGAAGCCGTGATTCTGGCCGTGCTTGGGGTAGCGGGTCAGCAGGTCCGGACGCGGGATGGAGGCCGGGCCGCTGGCGACCCATTTGCCGTCGACGTAGACGCGCACCGAGATCGAGCTGGTGACGTCGGGGTCCAGCGCGTAGCCGGTGGCCAGGAAGCCGCCCGGCTTGGCGATGCTGCTCTCCAGCGCGCCGACCGGGTTGTTGATCATCGTCACCGTGCGGCAGCCGAACCGGCTGTTGACCGTGCCGGCCCCGACGTTCATCCCGTAGGCGCAGAGCTGGTGGGCGCCGGCCGAAACGGGGACGAAGATCGAGAAGCCGTGGTTCTGCCCGTAAGCGGGGTAGCGGGTCAGCAGGTCGGGACGGGCGGCGGACGCCAGGCCGCTGGTGACCCACCTGCCGTCGAGGTAGAGGCGCACCGAGATCGAGCTGGTGACGTCGGGGTCCAGCGCGTAGCCGCTGACCAGGAAGCCACCCGGCTGCTGGATGCTGCCTTCCAGCGCGCCGACCGGGTTGTTGATCATCGTCACCGTGCGGCAGCCGAGCCGGAGGTTGACCGTGCCGGCGCCGATGTTCATCGCGTAAACGCAGATCTGATGAGTGCCGGCGGTCATGGTGGCGAGGAAGGAGAACCCGTGGTTGGAGCCGGCGTTGGCGTACTGGGTCGGCAGGCCCGAGCGGGGTGCGCTGGCGAGCCGGCCGTTGACGTACTTGCCGTCGAGGTAGGTGCGGACCAGCACGGCGGCGGTGGGGGCGTTCGGGTCGATCGCGTAGCCGCTGACCTGGAAGCCGCCCGGCCGTTGCGGGCTGACCTCCAGGACGCCCACCGGGTCGTTGCTGACCCGGACGGTGCGGCAGCCGAGCTCGGTGTTGGCGCCGCCGACGTGGTTGAGGGCCAGCGCGCAGACCTCGTGCACTCCGGTCTTGCCGGCGTAGCTCACGGTGAAGCCGTGGTTCGGGCCGGCGGTGGGCAGCGCGAGGCCGACGTCGGGTCGAGAGGCACGGGCGATCACCGCCGTGGCGTAGGAGCCGTTGTCATAGATCTCCACCCGCAACGGCTCGGCCGGGTCGTCGAGGTCGGCGGTCCAGCCCGAAATGGTGACCGTCCCGTCGGACGGGCGGACGGTCACCGAGTCCAGCACCCCGACCGGGTTCGCGCCGGTGGCTGCCCCGGCGACCGGGATCAGCAGGGCCAGCACGGCGCCTGCGATGGCGCCGGCGGCGATGAGCGGCCTGAACAGGCGGGCCCGCCGGTGCGTGCGAGACGTAGCGAGGCTGTGCATATGTGGTCGTCCTGACTGCTCTGGTGGTCGCTGACTTGACCCCCGGTGTGCTCTGAGCAGCCATCGCTCAAGGCACTTTGGTCACTTTGGTCACATCGGTGAGTGCGGTGCGTCAGCTGAACCCATCGTCCGACAGGCAGTCATCGTTAGCGTTCGGGCACTGTGAACCGAGCTCTGGAAGCAAACACCCTGGAGCCGGCGAGGTTTTTACCCCTATCGCCGGATAAGCGGCCGGAGCCGGCAGCGCGGGGTCAGTCGCTGAATCGGCGCTCGGCGAACTGCTCCCGCAGCGTCCTCTTGGAGAACTTGCCGACGCTGGTCTTGGGGATCTCGTCGAGGAACACGATGTCGTCGGGCAGGCCCCACTTGTCCACCCGGGCGGCCAGGAAGTCCTGCAGCTCGGCCTTGTCCACCGCGTGATCGGCTTTGAGCACCACGCAGGCCAGCGGTCGCTCCATCCAGCGGGGGTGCGGGATGGCGATGACAGCTGCCTCGGCCACCGCCGGATGGGCCATGATCTGGTTCTCCAACTCGACCGAGGAGATCCACTCACCGCCGGACTTGATCAGGTCCTTGGTCCGGTCGACCAAGCGCAGGTAACCCAACTCCGAGATCGCCGCGACGTCACCAGTGCGCAGCCAGCCGTCGGGGGAGAACTGCTCGCCGGGCTCGTCAGTGCGGTAGTACTGCCGGGCGATCCACGGCCCTCGGGTCTCCAGCTCGCCGGTGGCCTGGTCGTCCCACGGCAGCTCCTGGCGGGTCTCGGAGTCCACGATGCGCATCTCCACGCCCGGCGGTGGCACGCCCACGGTGGTGCGTATCTCGGCCTTCTGCTCCTCCGGCAGGTCGAGGTGCTCGGCGCGCAGCGAGCAGACAGTGCCCAAGGGCGAGAGCTCGGTCATGCCCCAGGCCTGGGTGATCGGCAGCCCGATCGCCTCCCGCCACCCTTCAGACAGCGCCTTGGGCACTGCCGAGCCGCCGCAGATCACGCTGCGCAACGCGGGCAGCTCGCGGCCGGCCAGCAGCGGCAGCATGCCCATCCAGATCGTGGGCCCCCCCGCGGTGAGGGTGATCCGCTCGCTCTCGAGCAGGTCCATCAACGCCGCCGGGGTCATGCCCGGGCCCGGCATCACCAGGCTGGCGCCGGCCATCACGCTGGCGTAGGGCAGGCCCCAGGCCATCGCGTGGAACATCGGCACGACCGGCAGCGTGACGTCGGAGTCGCGCAGCGCGAAGGTGCCGGGCAGCAGGATGGCCAGGGCGTGCAGGTAGGTCGAGCGGTGGGAGTACAGGACGCCCTTGGGATTTCCGGTGGTGCCGGTGGTGTAGCAGACCGCCGCGGCGGTGTGCTCGTCGGTGACCATGCCGCTGAAGTCCAGCTCGGGTCCGACCACGTCCTCCCACAGCACCACCCGGGGGTCCTCGGGCAGCGGGCTGGGGGCGCCGTCGTCGAAGACCACCACATGCCGCACGGTGCTCAGCGACGGCAGGTATTTGGCGAACAGCGGCAGCAGCGACCGGTCCACGAAGACGACCTCGTCCTCGGCGTGCTCGACGGTGTAGACCAGCTGCTCGGGGAACAGCCGGATGTTGAGGGTGTGCAGCACCCGGCCGGTGCCGGGCACGCCGAAATACAGCGCGGTGTGGTTGGCGGTGTTCCACCCGAAGGAGCCGACCCGGCCGTCGGCCGAGACGCCCAGACGGTCGAGGACCCCGGCGACCTGCCGGGCGCGGACGGCCAGGTCGGCGAAGGTGATCCGCTCCTTGCCCTGCACCAGCTGCGTGGTGATCGTCCGGCTGCCGTACACCTGCTCGCCCCGCCGCAGGATGGACTCGATGGTCAGTGGAAAGTCCTGCATCAACCCAAGCATCGCCTGATCTTGCTGCACTGCCGCGTTTGAGGCAACGTCTGCCCGGCATTCGGCTGCGTGCGGATCGGGACTCACTCGGCGCGCCGGATCTGAAACACCTGGGTGGCGACCCGCTCGGCGCTGAGATATCCGGCAGCGGTGCGGCGCCAGCTCGCCAGCCCCGGGTCAGCGCACCCGTCCAGGTCCAGGGCTCCGGCCAGATAGGACTGCAGCGAGTGCTTGCCCAGCACCGTGGGATCGCCGTGGGCGGTCCGCACGGTGATCCAGCCGGCTCGCCGCGGGTTGGCCGCGCCGTCCAGCTCGGGCACGACGTCGCCGCGATTGTGCAACGACAGCACCGACACCGATCGCGGCACGGGGGCCAGCCCGACCGGTGCGCCGGCGGTCACCAGGTGGGTCACCGTGAACTCGGCGCCGGCCTGCAGCCGGCTGGCCAACCGGGCCGCGATCATGCCGCCCTGGCTGTGACCCACCAGCATGATCGGCTCGCTCGGTGTGACGCCGGCCTGGCGCAGCGCCTGGAGCACCCCCCGCTCGAAGACCGAGGACTGGTTGGCCAGCGCCCGCAGGTTCGTCCCAAGGTCGCTGACGTGTGCCGTGCGGCGCGTCGGGTCGAGGTTCCACACCGTGGTCCCGGTGATGTCGAGGATCACCCGGCGCCCGCCCGCGCCGTCGAGGATCCGGACGTCGACCGCGCCGCCGCCGTCGTTGTGGGCCTCGCGCAGCGCCAGGGCGCGGATCAGGTCGGCCGTGCCGCGAGGCGGTCCGCCCCGGTCACCGGTGGGCTTGTCAGGCTGAGCGGTCACCACGGCGGCGCCGTCCGGGAAAGGGCGGGCCAGCAGGCCCGCCAGCCAGGCGGTGGCCCCGGGCGACGGCAGGCCGGCGACGCTGGCCGTCAGCAGCCGCACCGCCGCGTGAGCCAGTTCAGGGTCGGCGCTCAGCCCTGCCTGCAGGCCGCCACGCGCCCGGCCGGCCGCAAACGGGCCGGCCGGGCCGGCCGGACCGGTCAGCGGCGCCAGCGCCAGCGGCAACCGCAAGCCCGCCGCGAGCGCCGGCGTCAGCCGCCGGTCGAGCTCGTCAACCGCCCGGTAGGAGCCGGCGGCCAGCCGAAGGCCGCTCGCCAGGGACCGGCACCCGGCCAGGACGCCGGCTGCCGCGGCCATCGCCACGCCGGCCAGGGCCAGGACCTCGGCGGCGCCAGCGGGGTCCAGAGCCGCGGCAGCCAGCATCGCCGGGTCGGCCAGGCACCGGGCCAGCGTCCGCAGCGCGTCGTGGAGGGGGTCAGCGGCCCGGTCCAGCGCGGTGGCGAACCCGTCCAAGCGCTCGAAGTCGGCGGCGATCGAGTCACTGCCGCCCCGGACGGTGACCGGACCGCTCACGGCAGCCGCACCGTTCGTTCGAGCAGTTCCAGGCCGGAGTGGGCAAGGCGGGCCCCCGAGGCGGCTCGACCGCCGGCCTGCCGGCGGTGGGCTCGAACGGCGGCCGCCAGCTCGGCCAGGCGTGACCCGCACTGGCCCAGCTGCCCGAGCAGCTCGTGCAGGACGCCTTGAAAGGCCCGGGCCGCGCCGGAGTGCCACCGCAGGCCGGCGGCACTGGAACGCAGGGCGTCGCGCAGGCCGGCCAGCTCGTCGGCGCGGCCGGCCAGCTCGCGGCTGAGCTGGTCGAGGCGGTCGAGGTCCAGCAGCTGGAACGGCTCACCGAGATGCATGAGACGACAGTGCCGTCGACCGCGCCGCACCTGCGCCGGCCTGGCGGATCTGTGGAGCGCGCCCCGCGCTGTGGATAGCCTGTCCCACTGGGCGGTGTGGATAGCCCCGTCCCGCTGGGACGGCCCCTCGACACGGTCGCTCGGCGTGTTCTTGTCGGACCGGCATGGTTCAATGAGGCACGCGAATGACAACGGTGCAATTAGTCCGCGCATCCCAGCCCACGCCATGATCGGAGGCCGCATGGAACCCGCGCCCGCCGCCCACGACGCCGCTGCGGCAAGCGGCGATCACCCCGCCGCTGAAGGACTGGACGCTGGCGAGGCCGGTGGCCTGAACCGCCGTGACCGGGAGATCCTCGCGTTTGAACGCCAATGGTGGAAGTACGCCGGCGCCAAGGAGCAGGCGATCCGGGAGCTGTTCGACATGTCCGCTACCCGGTATTACCAGGTGCTCAACAGCCTGATCGACACACCCGAGGCGCTGGCCGCCGACCCGATGCTGGTCAAGCGGCTCAGGCGGTTGCGCGCCAGCCGGCAGCGGCAACGGTCCGCGCGTCGGCTGGGCATCGAAATTTAAGATAAACTTCACATCATGCTCCATGCTGCTGTGCCGGCCGCGCCCCGCCGAACCACTGAACGCTTGCTGGGCGTAGTGCTGGTGCTGGCTGGATTGGCCTTGGCCTTCATCGCTTACCTCGCGCTTGTCAATCCCGGTGGTCGCAATGCCGGTGCAGACCTGCTCCGTCCGCTCGCGACGCCGCCGGTCATGGCGGCCGGCCCGGCCGCTGCCGCCGGTCCTGCGACGGCGCCGGATGAGACCGGCCGCGATCAGGGCCAGGCCGGTCAGGGCGCCGCGGCGCATGAGGCCCGCAGCAGCAGCTCACCCCGCGCCTTGTTGACGGTGCTGGACAACACCGGCAGGCCCGAACTAGCGCGCAGCGCCGGCGACCGCTTCACGCAGGGCGGCTGGACGGTCACCGAGGTCGGCGCCTTCGACGGCGACATCCTGTCCACCGCTGCTTACTACGATCCGTCGGCCGCCGGGTCGCAGGCCGCGGCCGAGGCGCTGCGCACCCAGTTCCCCGTGATCCAGCGGGTCCTGCCGAAGTTCGACGGCCTGGGCCCCGGGGCGGTCGTCGTGGTGCTGACCTATGACTACAGTCAAGGGCAGACAACTTCATAGTTCCGCTCATCCAGAGGGGCAGAGGGACCGGCCCGTTGAAGCCCCGGCAACCACCAGCACGACTCGCGCACTGAGAACAGCTCCGCACCAGCTCGACTGGCGCGCGGCTGCGTGTCGAGGAGTGCGTACGGAAGGTGCCAACTCCGGCCTGCCACGCGTCTTCGCGTGTTGACAGGGAAGATGAGGAGAAAGGGCCTCGTAATGACCGCGACCATCAACCGCCTCAGCCAGCCACCGGCCTCGCCGGCTTCCGGTCTGATCTGCCGCAACTGCGGAGCTGACTACCCCCTCGGCGCGCAACACGCCTGTTTCGAGTGCTTCGGCCCGCTTGAGGTCGGCTACTGCGCCGACCGGCTCGGCTCGGTCACTCGGCAGAGCATCGAGGCCGGCCCGCACTCGCTGTGGCGCTACGCCGGATTGCTGCCGGTCGGGCAGGACCCGGCCACCAGGGTCGACTCCGGCACCGGCATGACGCCGCTGATCCGGGCCGACCGCCTAGCCGACCGGCTCGGCTTCACCGCGCCGCTGTGGGTCAAGGACGACTCGGCCAACCCCACCCACTCCTTCAAGGACCGGGTGGTCTCGGTGGCCATCACAGCCGCTCGCGAGCTGGGCTTTCGCCGGATCGCCTGCGCCTCGACGGGAAACCTCGCCAACTCGGTCGCCGCCCACGCGGCCCGGATCGGCATGGACTCCATCGTCTTCGTGCCCTCGGACCTGGAGCCGGCCAAGATCACCCAGACAGCGGTGTACGGCGGCGTCCTGGTCGCCGTCGAGGGCTCCTACGACGACGTCAACCGGCTCTGCAGCGAGCTGGCCGAGACCGATGAGTTCGCCGAGACCGCGTTCGTCAACGTCAACGTCCGGCCCTACTACGCCGAGGGGTCAAAGACCCTGGGTTACGAGGTGGCCGAACAGCTCGGCTGGCGGCTGCCCCAGCAGGTGGTGGCCCCGATGGCGTCGGGCTCGCTGCTGACCAAGGTGCACAAGGCCTTCAAGGAGCTGGCCGGCGTCGGGTTGGTCGAGCCCTCGGACTACCGGGTCTACGGCGCGCAGTCCTCGGGCTGCTCGCCGATCGCCCACGCCTTCGAGACCGGCAGCGACACCGTGCTGCCGGTGCGCCCCCGGGGGATCGCCAAGTCGCTCAACATCGGCAACCCGGCTGACGGGCCGTATGCCCTGGACGCGGTGCGCAGCACCGACGGGGCGATGGCCCACGTCGACGACGATGAGATCCGGGCCGGCATCGAACTGCTGGCCCAGACCACCGGGGTGTTCGCCGAGACCGCCGGTGGGGTCACCACCGCGGTCTGCAAGAAGCTCGTCGAGACCGGCCGGCTCGACCCGAGCCGGGAGACGGTTCTCTACAACACCGGCGACGGCCTCAAGACCCTGGACGCGGTGGCCGGCCGGTTGGCCCCCACCGCGGTGATCGCTCCGACGCTCAAGGCCATGCGCGCCGCCGGCCTGCTCTGAGGCAGCTCGGGACAGCGCTCGGCGGCGGGCGGCAAATGCGCCGATCCGGTGGCGAGGTGTGACGCCAGCCGGTAATTTCCGGCTTGGTCGAGTGACGGGCGTTTCGCCAACGCAGGACCACGGGGAGCGGTGATCCGCCACCGTGCGCACTGAGCTGCCGGGACCGAGGAACGAAGACCCCGGCGCCACGAGGTGTGGCGACCCGGTCGGCAGCCAGCAGGGAGTGCAGCGTGGCACAGGGCACCGTGAAGTGGTTCAACAACGAGAAGGGCTACGGCTTCATCGCCGTAGACGGCGGCCAGGACGTCTTCGTCCACTACAGCGCCATCCAGAGCGACGGTTACCGGTCGCTGGAAGAGGGCCAGCGAGTGGAGTTCGAGGTGGCTCAGGGCCCGAAGGGTCCGCAGGCCGACGCCGTTCAGGTGGTCACTGCCTGATTCAGGTCGCCGCCGTGGCTCGTTGACCGCCGACAACGGTGTCGCCAGATCTGCCAACGAGCCACGGTGGCCCCGGCGTGAGCTGATCGGCTCGCCTGCTAGACGAGCCGGTCGAAGGCAAGCCGGCGTGAGCTGATCGGCTCGCCTGCTAGACGAGCCGGTCGAAGGCCAGGCCGGTGTGGTGGCCGATGAAGGCCAGCAGGTCGGTGCGCTCGGCGATCAGCGTCGAGCGCGACTTGCCCTGCCCGTGCCCGGCGCTGTACTGCACCCGCAGGTAGGCCACCGCGTCCGGCGGGCTCACTGCCTGCAGCCGGGCGGCGAACTTGAAGCTGTGCGCCGGGACCACCCGGTCGTCATGGTCGGCGGTCATCACCAGGGTCGGCGGGTAGCGCACGTCGGGCCGTAACCGGTGGTAGGGCGAGTAGGCGTACAGCGTCTGGAACTCCGCGCGGCTGCGGCTTGCGATGCCGTAGTCGACCGCCCAGGCCCAGCCGATGGTGAACCGCTCGTAGCGCAGCATGTCCATCACGCCCACCTGCGGCGCCGCGGCGGCGAACAGCTCGGGCCGCTGGGTCATCAACGCCCCCACCAGCAGCCCGCCGTTGGAACCGCCGTTGACGGCCAGCCGGTCCGGCGCCGTCCAGCCGGTGGCGATCAGGTGCTCAGCGGTGGCGATGGCGTCGTCGAAGACGTTCTGCTTGTCGGCCAGCCGGCCGGCGTCGTGCCAGTCCGCGCCGTACTCGCCGCCGCCGCGCAGGATCGCCACCACCCAGACCCCGCCGGCTTCGGCGAAGGTGGCGATGGCGGGTGAGAAGGCCGGTGTCAGGCTGACGTTGAAGCCGCCGTAGCCGTACAGCGTGCAGGGATGGGGACCGATGTCCGCCGTCACGTCGGCACGGTGCACGACGAAGGCCGGCAGCTTCGTGCCGTCCGGGCTGGTGACCCAGATCTGATCGGTGACGATCTGCACCGGCTTGGCCCCGGCGGCGGCGTCGAAGACCACCGAGGTGCTGCCGGTGCTCAGGTCGTGCTCCAGGATCTTGGGCGCCGCCTCGTAGGAGGAGAAGGCCAGGTGCACCAGGTCCGACCGGGTGCTGGCAGCCAGCTCGCTGACGCTGCCCAGGCCAGGCAGCTCGATGACGCCGGTCTGAGCGCCGTCGAGGCCATGCACCGTGACCACCGACCGGGCGTCGGCCAGCCAGCTGAGCACCAGGGCATTCGTGCCGGCCCTAGCAGTGAGCAGCAGGTCGTCCCGTTCGGCCACCAGGGTGCTCACCTGCCCGGAATCGGGGTCCAGCAGCACCAGCCGGCCGCGCGGGGCGCCGTCGTCGGTGCGCAGGATCAGGCCTTGCGGCGTCGCGGTGACGAACTCCCACTCCGCCTGGGTCGGCTTGGTCAGCCGCCTCATCCGGGCCTCCGGCTCGGTGAGGTCGCGAACCCACACCGAGCGGGTGTCAGCCGCGGAGTCATCGACTTCCATCACCAGCCAGTGGCCCTCGTCATCGATCCAGGGCCAGAAAGAAGTGGTGGGCTGCTCGGGCAGGGAGTAGAGCAGCTCGTCCTGCTCCTGCGCCGTGCCCAGCCGGTGCAGCATCAGCTGCGGCGCTCCGGCGGCGGAGGAGTAGATGTCGTCCGGGTCGGTCGGCGGGAACATGGTGTAGACGAAGCCGCTGGAATCACCCAACCAGCACGGCTCGGCGAACTTGGCCCACCGGACCTCGTCGGGCAGGTCCGAGCCCTCGTGCGCGCTGCCGTCCAGCGAGCGCACCCGCCACCGGCGCCAGTCACTGCCGGCTTCCTGGTAGGACCAGGCGATCAGGGCGCCACTGCGGTCAGCGACCGCGCCGGCCAGCGAGGTGCTGCCATCGGCTGCCGCCGGGTTCGGGTCCAGCAGCACCTGGCCCGCCCCCATCGGCTCGTCCGACACCCGCAGCACCGCTTGCTGCTGGCTGCCGTCGTTGGTCAGCCGGAACCACCTCCCGCCGTGCAGCGACGGCACGGTCGAACTGGGCAGCGTCGACAGCTCGCCGAGGCGGGCCGCGAGCTCGGGACGTCCGGGCAGGCTCTGCAGGTACTGCTCGGCGGCCTGGGCCTGCGTCCGGACCCAGTCCTGGACCTCCGAGCTGGCCTGGTCCTCCAGCCAGCGGTAGGGGTCGGCCACGGCGGCGCCGTGGAAGTCATCGACCTGGTCGACCGTGCGGGTCTGGGGAAAGGTCATTCCTGAGACGGTAGCGGGCCGCGCCCTGCCTCACACGCGGGGTTGGGCCCAGGCCGTTCCCCCGGCTCGCCCTGGGTGGCGGGCGCACCTTGCACTCAAGGGGTCCGAGTGCTAAACCTGACTTAGCACTCGGGTACTGTGAGTGCTAAGCCGATCGTGATGAGGCGCCCTCCGATACGGGCGCCGGCCGTCGCGGGCATCTCAGGTCGGTCGATGGCTGGTCAGTGCTGATTCAGCACAAGACAAGTAAAGGACGACACGCATGGCTAAGTTGATCGCGTTCAACGAGGAGGCCCGTCGCGGCCTCGAGCGCGGCATGAACACCCTTGCCGACGCAGTAAAGGTGACGCTGGGCCCGAAGGGCCGCAACGTCGTGCTGGAGAAGAAGTGGGGCGCCCCCACGATCACCAACGACGGTGTCTCGATCGCCAAGGAGATCGAGCTCGAGGACCCGTACGAGAAGATCGGCGCCGAGCTGGTCAAGGAGGTCGCCAAGAAGACCGACGACGTCGCCGGCGACGGCACCACCACCGCCACCGTGCTCGCCCAGGCCCTGGTTCGCGAAGGTCTGCGTAACGTCGCTGCCGGCGCCAACCCGATGAGCCTCAAGCGGGGCATCGAGGCTGCGGTCATCGCGGTCACCGAGCACCTGCTCAGCGTCGCCAAGCCGGTCGAGACCAAGGAGCAGATCGCTGCCACCGCCTCGATCTCGGCCGCTGACACC